>CAMUHN010000049.1 GCA_947088675.1 uncultured Roseburia sp. | reverse complement strand
CAGGTGCGTCGGATCTGACAAACCTTACGGCTGCTATTGCAGAAGCCGGAAAATATAACGAGGCCGACTATACAGCAGAGAGCTATGCAGTGCTGAAGTCGGCGCTTGACGCAGCAAATGCGCTTAGCATCCGTGACGACCAGTCAGTCATCGATGCGGCGGCAGAATCGTTAAATGCAGCTATCGCGGCGCTTGTAAAGAAACCGGAAGAAAAGCCTCCGGTACAGCCGGACCGTACAGCGCTTGACGCGGCAATAAAAGCGGCAGAAGCAAAGGTAAAAGCGGAATATACGGCAGAGAGTTTTGCAAAACTTGAGAGCGCGCTGCAGGCGGCAAAAGCACTTGATGCAAATGCGACCGAAGCTCAGATTGCGGAGGCAACGGCGGCGTTAAACAGCGCGGTAAATGCGCTTGTACCGGCGAAGAAAGACGACGGTACAGGAAAGGTTCCGGAGAAAGGCGAGAGTTTTACAGCAGAGGACGGCAAAAAGTATAAGGTGACAAAAAGCAATGAAGTTTCCTATGTCAGCCAGGCCGATAAGAAGACAATGAAAAGTGCAGTGATTCCGGATACCGTGACAGTGGGAAATGCAACTTTCAAGGTAACAGCGGTGGACAATAAGGCTTTTGAAAAAGCAGCGAAATTACAGTCAGTAAGCATCGGGAAGAATGTGGCGTCCATTGGGACCAGTGCATTTTCGGGCTGTACTTCTCTTACTTCCGTGAAATTTAAGGGTACAAAGTGTAAGACAATCGGTGCAAAGGCATTTTTGGGAGCGAAAAAATTAAAGAACATCACGCTTCCGAACAGTGTGCAAAAGATCGGAAACAATGCATTTGAATCCTGCTCGGCATTGAAGACCGTGACAGTCGGAACAGGCTTAAAAGAGATCGGAAGCAGCGCATTCAACAAAGACAAGAAGCTGGAAACGATTGCAATCAAGTCAACCAAACTGACAAAAGTCGGAAAGAATGCATTAAAAGGAACAAAGAAAAATATCAAGATCAAGGCGCCGAAGAAGAAATTAAGCTCTTATAACAAGTTGTTTAAAAACAAAGGACAAAAGAAATATAAAGTGGTAAAATAATTTGATGAAAAAAGTGCAAAGTCCCGATGCGACGGGCTTTGCACTTTTTTTCAGAAATCTGGCGGTTGTCAAATGTGAATCTGCCTGTTTGTCAGAGCGTAAGATCCTCAATATTGATTCCCATGGAGGATAATTTTGCAATGGCCACTCGGATCTGATAGTCAAGTTCCGCATTCTCAGTGCCGCCATTTGCTTTTTTTATACGCTGTAAATCTGTGTACCGGTCAATGGTTATCGTAATGAGTTCTTTTTCGGTCATCTTTCTTCACCATCCTTTCCCTGGTTTTATGATTGGCTTAAATATTATCTGTTCTTATTATAGCGGATGACAGGGAATGTGTAAAGTGTGTGGAAAGCTTTCAGGACGTTGTATTTTCTGTCGGTTTATGGTAATATTTTGGCAGTAAAATAATTTGACGAAGCAGAGGAAAATCATGAGATACCGATTTTGGAAAAAAATAATCACGGCGTGCCTGCTTATTTTTTGTACTGCGGCGACAACGCTGTATGCCAAAACGACGCAAAAAGAGATTGACAAAACGAAAAAGCAGCTTTCCAATCTGGAAAATCAGAAAGAGGAAGCCGAGGGGAACGTGGACGAGATCCAGAGGCAGAAAGAGGAACTGGAAGGGGAGCTTGGCGGACTGCATGCAAAGATGAAAGAGATTACGGCTTCCATGAATGAATTGGAGAACGATATTGCCGAACAGGAGAACCGCATCAAGACGGCAGAGCAGAACCTGAAAGCGGCAGAGGAACGGCAAAGGCAGCAGTACGAGGATATGAAAATCCGGATTCAGTATATGTACGAGAACAGTTTTTCATCCGAATGGGAGAATCTGCTGTCAGCAGGAACATTTGCTGATTTTTTAAACCGTGTCTCCTATATTCTGGAAATGAACCAGTATGACAGACGAAAGCTCGAAGAATTTATTCAAAATAAAGAACAGATCACACAGGAAAAAAAGAATCTGGAAGAAGAACGAAACAGCCTCCTGGCCAGACAACAGGAGATGCAGCAAAAGCAGCAGTCGGTAGACAGCCTGATTGCCGATACGAAAAGCAGTCTGTCTGCTTCGAGCGAGAAACTTTCCAGAGCGCAGTCGGATGTGGACGAGCTGGAAGCAAAAATTGCGAAAATGCAGGCATATGAAAAGGAACTGGAGATCAAAAAGGCAAAAGAAGATGCGGCGCGCCTGGAAGCCATTAAAAAACAGGAACAGGAGGATTATTCATCGGTCAGTTATGTTCCGCAGCAGAGCGACGCCTATCTGCTCGGCGCTATCATCGAGTGTGAGGCGGGCGGCGAGCCTTACGACGGAAAACTTGCAGTCGGGAGCGTAATTATGAATCGTGTCAAAAGCTCCTATTTCCCGAATACGATCTCCGGCGTCATCTATCAGAGCGGACAGTTTTCCCCGGTGGCAAGCGGACGGCTGGCTTACCGCTTAAAGGCCGGGGTGGACAGTACGTGTCTTGCGGTGGCACAGGAAGTTTTAAACGGAAAGAGCGTGACAGGCTGTCTTTATTTTTGTGTGAATAACGGATATATAACAGGAACAGTGATTGGAAATCATGTATTTTATTGAATCCTTACGCATCAATTAATTATAATGAAAAAAGATAATTTTATTGCAATTCTCCATGATTTGTGGTAGCATTAAGGATGGCTGGGACAAAACAGCCATCCTGTGAGAGAAAACAATGCCGGGTTAATTTTTTTTCAAAAAGATTGTTAAAAAATTAACAGCATTGTTTCACAAATATAACGAAAAAGGAGACAAAACAATGGCAAAGAAAGTAGTGTTAGCAGGTGCGTGCCGTACCGCAATCGGAAAAATGGGTGGAGCGCTGAGCAATACGCCGGTAGCTGAGTTGGGTGCGATCGTGATCAAAGAAGCATTAAACCGCGCAGGCGTTAAGCCGGAGCAGGTGGATGAAGTCCTGATGGGATGCGTAATCCAGGCTGCGCAGGGACAGAACGTAGCACGCCAGGCTTCCATCAAAGCAGGCCTGCCGATTGAAGTTCCGGCAGTTACTTTAAACGTAGTCTGCGGTTCCGGTTTAAAATGTGTCAATGAAGCAGCTGCCCAGATTATTTCCGGACAGGCAGATATCGTCGTTGCAGGCGGTATGGAAAATATGTCGATGGCTCCGTATGCGATGACAAAGGCACGTTTCGGATATCGCATGAACAATGCGACGATCGTTGATACCATGGTAAACGATGCGCTGACAGATGCATTCAATCAGTATCATATGATGATCACTGCTGAAAACGTTTGTGATAAATATGGCCTTACAAGAGAAGAACTTGACGAGTTTTCCGCAAACAGCCAGCAGAAATGCGAGAAAGCAATTGCCGACGGCAAATTCAAAGACGAGATCGTACCGGTACCGGTAAAAGTAAAGAAAGAGATCGTTGATTTTGTGACAGACGAAGGCCCGCGTGCCGGCACAACGACAGAGACATTGAGCAAATTAAAATGCTGCTCCGGAAAGAACGGCGGACTTGTTACGGCAGGAAACGCTTCCGGAATCAATGACGGCGCTGCCGCAATCGTTGTAATGAGCGAAGAGAAAGCGAAAGAACTTGGCGTGACACCGATGGCTACCTGGGTAGCGGGCGCGCTTGGCGGTGTAGAACCGGAGATCATGGGCGTAGGTCCGGTTGCTTCCACGAAGAAAGTTCTGGCACAGACAGGCCTTAAGATTGAAGATATGGATCTGATCGAGGCAAACGAGGCATTTGCTGCACAGTCCGTTGCAGTTGCAAGAGATCTTGGATTTGATATGTCAAAAGTAAACGTAAACGGCGGCGCGATCGCACTTGGCCACCCGGTAGGAGCTTCCGGATGCCGTATCCTTGTTACGTTATTATATGAAATGCAGAAGAGAGATGCGAAGAGAGGACTTGCCACACTTTGTATCGGCGGCGGCATGGGCTGCTCAACCATCGTAGAGAGAGATTAAAAGGAGGACATTTTCAATGAAAGTAGGAGTAATTGGAGCCGGGACAATGGGATCCGGAATTGCACAGGCATTTGCGCAGACAGAAGGTTATGAAGTATATCTGTGCGATATCAACGAAGAGTTTGCTGCAAACGGCAAAAACAAGATTGCAAAAGGCTTTTCGAAGAGAGTAGAGAAAGGCAAAATGGCACAGGAGGATGCCGACAAAATCCTTGCTAAAATCACAACAGGCGTAAAAGATATCTGCAAAGATGCGGATCTGATTGTAGAAGCTGCGCTGGAAGTGATGGATGTGAAAAAACAGACATTTAAGGAGCTGCAGGATATCGTGCCGTCCACCTGTATGTTTGCAACAAATACTTCTTCTCTTTCCATTACAGAGATCGGATCAGGCCTTGACCGTCCGGTGATCGGCATGCATTTCTTTAACCCGGCGCCTGTCATGAAACTGATTGAGGTGATCAAAGGCGAGAACACGCCGGATGAGATGAAAGACAAGATCGTTGCGATCTCAAAAGAGATCGGAAAAACGCCGGTTGAGGTAAACGAGGCTGCAGGTTTCGTCGTAAACAGAATTTTAATCCCGATGATCAATGAAGGAATCGGTATCTATGCAGACGGCGTTGCTTCCGTCGAAGGTGTAGACACAGCGATGAAGCTCGGCGCAAACCATCCGATGGGACCGCTTGAGCTTGGAGACCTGGTTGGCCTTGACATCTGCCTTGCGATTATGAACGTATTATATGACGAGACAGGCGATCCGAAATACCGTCCGCATCCGCTTCTTAAGAAAATGGTGCGCGCAGGGAAATTAGGCCGCAAGACAGGAAAAGGATTCTACGATTATTCCAAATAAGTCGAAAACATATTAATCTTTTTCGTGGAAAACTACATGAAGGGGGAGTAAGAATTGTTTACTTCCCCTGTCTATTATTAAAAAACAGGAAAGAAGGAGCATAAATCATGGATTTCTCTTTAGATAAAAAACATGAAATGGCGCGTTCCCTGTTCAGGGAATTTGCCGAAAATGAGGTAAAGCCTCTGGCGCAGGAAGTGGATGAGACGGAAGAATTTCCAATGGAAACCGTAAAGAAAATGCAGAAATTGGGCTTTATGGGGATTCCGGTGCCAAAGGAGTACGGCGGACAGGGATGCGATCCACTTACATATGTAATGTGCGTGGAAGAATTATCAAAAGTATGCGCGACAACAGGCGTTATTGTATCTGCGCATACATCACTCTGCATAGACCCGATTATGACATACGGTACCGAAGAGCAGAAACAGAAATATGTAAAACCGCTTGCATCCGGTGAGAAACTCGGCGCGTTTGCACTGACAGAGCCGGGCGCAGGAACGGATGCGCAGGGTGCGCAGACAAAAGCAGTTTTAGACGGCGACGAGTGGGTATTAAACGGTTCCAAATGCTTTATCACAAACGGTAAAGTTGCAGACGTTTACATTGTAATTGCCATCACAAGCGTAACAACAGACAAGCGCGGCAGAAAGAAAAAGAACTTCTCTGCATTTATCGTGGACAAAGGCGCGCCGGGATTTTCATTCGGGACAAAGGAAAAGAAAATGGGTATCCGCGGATCTTCGACATATGAGCTGATCTTCGAGGACTGCAGAATTCCAAAAGAGAATCTGCTGGGTCCGGAAGGAAAAGGCTTCCCGATCGCAATGCATACACTTGACGGCGGACGTATCGGTATCGCTTCACAGGCGCTTGGAATTGCAGAGGGCGCATTGGATCGTGCCGTTGCTTACACCAAAGAGAGGAAACAGTTCGGCCGCTCAATTGCACAGCAGCAGAATACACAGTTTAAGCTTGCCGATATGGCTGCAAGAATTGAGGCTGCACAGCTTCTTGTCTATAAGGCAGCTATGGCGAAAGCGACACAGAGAGTCTATTCTGTAGAAGCTGCAAAAGCAAAATTATTTGCGGCAGAGACGGCAATGGCAGTGACAACAGAAGTGGTTCAGCTGTTCGGCGGATACGGATATATCAGAGAATACGACGTAGAGCGTATGATGCGCGACGCAAAGATTACGGAGATTTACGAAGGAACAAGCGAAGTTCAGAGAATGGTTATTTCCGGTGCATTGCTGAAATAATGAAATGTTCATGAATTACAATATAATAAAATATAAGGAGTGACAATACCGTGAAGATAGTTGTATGTATTAAACAGGTGCCTGATACTAAGGGCGGCGTGAAATTTAACCCGGACGGTACATTAGACAGAGCCGCAATGCTTACCATTATGAATCCGGATGATAAAGCAGGACTCGAGGCAGCGCTCAGATTAAAAGAACAGTATGGAGCAGAAGTAACCGTTCTTACGATGGGTCTTCCGAAAGCAGACGAAGTTTTGCGCGAGGCGATGGCAATGGGCGCTGACAGGGGAATCCTTGTGACAGACAGAGTGCTCGGAGGAGCCGATACATGGGCTACCTCTACCACAATCGCAGGCGCGATCCGCAATCTGGAGTATGATCTGATTATCACAGGCCGTCAGGCGATTGACGGAGATACCGCGCAGGTAGGACCGCAGATTGCAGAACATCTGAAACTGCCGGTGATTTCTTATGCGCAGGATATCAAAGTTGAGGGCGACTACGTAATCGTTCAGCGTCAGTATGAAGACAGATACCACGAATTAAAAGCAAAAATGCCGTGCCTGATCACAGCGCTTTCCGAATTAAACGAGCCGCGTTATATGACGCCGGGCGGAATCTTTGATTCCTATGACAAAGAAGTAACCGTATGGGGAAGGGCCGATTTAAAAGATGTGGATGATTCCGACCTTGGATTAAAAGGATCTCCGACAAAGATTGCAAAGGCATCCGACAAAGTCCGCAAGGGCGCCGGAGAGAAAGTTGTCCTTGACACAGACGAATCTGTTGCTTACTTAATCGGTAAATTCAAAGAGAAGCACATTATCTAATAAAAATAAGGAAAAGTGGTGAATAAAATGGGTTTAGAAGAATATAAGGGAGTATTTGTCTTTGCGCAGCAGGTGGATAACATCTTAAACGGTGTTGCATTTGAATTACTTGGAAAAGGAAAAGAGCTGGCAGGCAACTTAAACACAGAAGTAACAGCAGTATTACTCGGTTCCGGTATCAGAGATCTTGCGGATAAACTGGCAGAGTACGGCGCCGACAAAGTGATCGTGGTAGACGATCCTGAGTTAAAAGAATATAAGACGGAGCCTTATGCGCATGCGCTTGCATCCGTGATCAATGAGTATAAGCCGGAGATCGTACTGGTAGGTGCAACCGCAATCGGCCGTGACCTTGGCCCGACTGTTTCGGCGCGTGTAAAAACAGGACTTACGGCAGACTGTACCGTACTTGAGATCGGCGATTTCCCGCTGGTTGCAAAAGAGGGCGAGGAGCAGCTGCACAATCAGCTTTTAATGACGCGTCCGGCTTTCGGAGGAAATACCATCGCAACGATTGCATGTCCGTATAACCGTCCGCAGATGGCGACGGTACGTCCGGGCGTTATGCAGAAAATTGCCCCGATTACAGGTGCAAAGGCAAATGTAATCGAATTTAATCCGGGATTTACACCGGACAACCGCTATGTTGAGATTTTAAATGTCGTAAAAGCAGTCAAAAATACGGCGAATATTATGGAAGCCAAAATTCTGGTATCCGGAGGCCGCGGCGTCGGTTCCAAAGAAAACTTCAAGCTGCTTGACGATCTGGCAGAAGTGCTTGGCGGAACCGTGAGCTGTTCCCGTGCCGTAGTGGAAAACGGATGGCAGCCGCAGGATCTGCAGGTAGGACAGACCGGAAAGACAGTACGTCCGCAGATTTATTTCGCGATCGGTATTTCCGGCGCAATCCAGCACGTTGCGGGTATGGAGGAAGCGGATCTGATTGTTGCGATCAACAAAGATGAGGATGCTCCTATCTTTGACGTAGCGGATTATGGCCTGGTCGGCGATTTAAATAAAATCGTTCCGGCGCTTACCGTTGCATTAAAATCCGAAATGGGGAAATAATAGAATCAGTCAATAAATGCTAAGGCGCCGCACTTTTGGTGCGCTGCCTTAGTGTTTTCTGTAAGATACCAGAAATCAAAAAGAGTGGAAGAGACTATGACAAAATCAAAAATTTCTACAAAATATTTTGTGGAAATGGCGCTTCTTGTCGCCATTATTTTACTCATGGCTTTTACCCCGATTGGTTATATCAGGACAGGCGGATTGTCGATCACCCTGCTTGTAGTGCCGGTTGCGGTGGGAGCGGTGACGTTGGGCCCGGCTGCCGGAGCCGTGTTGGGTGCGGTATTCGGGATGACAAGCTTCATTCAGTGTTTTGGGATGGAGCCGTTTGGAACGGCGCTTTTTGGAATTAATCCGTTTTTTACTTTTATCGTATGTTTTCTGCCGCGTATTGCGGAGGGATTTCTGACCGGATGCATTTACAGAGGGCTTCGGAAAACGAAAATTCCGTCCGGCATATCCGTGACAATTGCGAATCTGTGCTGTCCGATTTTAAATACGGTTTTTTTTATGAGCGCACTGGTCACACTTTTTGCAGGGACGATGCGTGAAGCGTACGGGATGACAAAAGTGATACCGTTTGTTGCAGCGTTTGTTGGAGTAAACGGTGTGATAGAAGCAGCAGTTTGTTTTGTGATTGGCACGGCGATTTCTGCCGCGCTGAAAAAAGCGCTTCGATATCAATAAAAAATCAAAAGATGGCTGTGTCAGTTATGGCATAGCCTTTTTCACCTTGTAGGAAACTGCGTCAAAAGACGCGATAATTGAAAAGGAGGGAAGAAAATGCCGGAGAACAGTTCCTGCAGTTCTGCAGCCAGCTGCAGCAAAGAAAGCTGCGAAGGATGCGCAAACAATCAAAATGGGGGAGGGATTAAGAAAGAACCGATGAACGCGGCCTCCCATATTAAAAAAGTGATCGGAGTCATCAGTGGAAAAGGCGGAGTCGGAAAGTCTTTCGTGACAGTTTCGCTTGCCTGCGCGATGCAAAAAGCCGGTTATCGCGTCGGGATTCTGGACGCCGATATTACGGGCCCGTCTGTGCCCAAAATGCTTGGTGTACATGGGCAGGTTTTCGGTACGGAGGACGGGATGGTTCCAATGGAAGCGGAAAACGGTATTAAAGTGATGTCGGTGAATCTGATTTTAGAGGATGAGGGAGCGCCTGTGATCTGGCGCGGGCCTGTGATTGCCGGCGTAGTCAAACAGTTTTGGAACGAGACAGTCTGGGGCGATCTGGATTATCTTTTTGTCGATATGCCGCCCGGCACGGGCGACGTGCCGCTTACCGTATTTCAATCGCTTCCTGTGGACGGTGTTGTGATTGTCACTTCCCCGCAGGAGCTTGTGCAGATGATTGTGCAGAAAGCGTACAATATGGCGCAGATGATGCAGATCCCGGTAATTGGCCTTGTTGAGAATTTTTCTTATCTGAAATGTCCGGATTGCGGCAAAGAGATCAGTCTGTTTGGCGAGAGTAAGGCTGACGAAGCGGCAGCGCGTTTAAACGTGCCTGTGATTGCAAAGCTTCCTCTCGATCCGGCATTTGCCAAAAAAGCCGACGAGGGTGCGTTTGCCTCAATGGATGTTTCTTACCTGCAAAAAGGTGTGGAGCTTTTAAAATCTTAACTGATACAGAAGAACGATAGAAAGCGGGAACAGATATGTCTTTTGCCCATTTACATGTCCATACGGAATACAGCCTTTTGGACGGCTCAAATAAAATCAAAGAGTATGTTGCAAGAGTTAAGGAACTTGGAATGACAGGCGCAGCAATCACAGACCATGGCGTGATGTACGGTGTGATTGAATTTTATAAGGAAGCAAAAGCGCAGGGAATCAATCCGATTCTTGGATGTGAAGTTTACGTGGCTCCAAATTCCAGATTTGACCGGGAGACGTCTCATGGGGAGGACCGTTATTACCATCTGGTCCTGCTTGCAGAAAATAATAAGGGGTATGCCAATTTAATCAAGATTGTCTCAAAAGGTTTTGTCGAGGGTTATTATTATAAACCGCGTGTCGATATGGAGGTATTAAACACGTACCACGAGGGCATTATTGCGTTAAGCGCCTGCCTTGCAGGCGAGGTACAGCGCTATCTGGTGCGGGGGCTTTATGACACGGCAAAGGAAATCGCGCTAAAATACGAAGCCTGTTTCGGCAAAGGGAATTTTTTTCTGGAACTGCAGGACCATGGGCTTGCGGATCAGAAAACGGTCAATACAGGTCTGCTGCGCTTAAGTGAAGATCTCGGAATTGAGCTTGTGGCGACAAACGATGTGCACTACACTTTTGCGAAAGATGCGGAAGCGCACGATATCCTTTTGTGTCTGCAGACAGGAAAGAAATTAAGCGACGAGAATCGTATGCGTTATGAGGGCGGGCAGTATTTTGTAAAATCGGAAGAGGAGATGGCACAACTTTTTCCGTATGCTTTGCAGGCGTTGGAAAATACGCAAAAGATTGCGGACCGCTGTCATGTCGAAATCGAATTCGGCGTGACTAAGCTGCCCCGGTTTGACGTTCCGAACGGGTATAATGCCTGGGATTATCTGAATAAGATTTGCCGCGAGGGTCTTGTCAAACGTTATCCGAATGATCATGAGACGCATTTAAAACAGCTGGAATACGAATTATCCGTCATTCAAAAGATGGGATATGTGGATTATTTTCTGATTGTCTGGGATTTTATTAATTTTGCAAGAACAAACGGGATCGCAGTCGGACCCGGCCGCGGGAGCGCGGCCGGAAGCCTCGTCTCGTATACAATGGAAATTACCGATATCGATCCGGTGCGCTATCAGCTTGTATTTGAACGTTTTTTAAATCCGGAGCGCATCACAATGCCGGATATTGATATTGATTTCTGTTTCGAAAGACGCGGCGAGGTCATAGACTATGTCATCGAAAAGTATGGCAAAGAGTGCGTGTCGCAGATTATCACGTTTGGTACGTTAGCGGCGCGCGGCGTTGTGCGCGATGTAGGACGCGTGATGGACCTGCCTTATGCCCTCTGTGATACGATTGCAAAAAGTATTCCGAATGAGCTGAATATAACGATTGACAAGGCGCTTGACATGAATGCAGAACTGCGGACAATGTATGAATCGGACAGCCAGGTACATACTCTGATCGATATGTCCAGGCGTCTGGAGGGGCTGCCGCGTCATTCTTCCATGCACGCGGCAGGCGTTGTGATTTCTCAGAAAGCGATGGAGGAGTATGTACCGCTTTCCCGCGCTTCCGACGGTACCATTACAACACAGTTTGTGATGACAACAATTGAGGAACTTGGCCTGTTAAAAATGGATTTTCTTGGACTTCGGACATTGACTGTGATTCAGGATGCTGTCAGGCTTGTGCGAAAAAATTATGACAGGGAGCCTGATCTTAACCGGATTGATTACAACGACAAAAACGTTTTGGATTTTATTGGGACAGGCAAGTGCGACGGGATTTTTCAGCTGGAAAGCGCGGGTATGAAGAATTTCATGAAAGAGCTAAGACCGCAGAGCCTGGAGGATATCATTGCCGGTATCGCCCTCTACCGACCGGGGCCTATGGATTTTATTCCGAAATATATCAAAGGGAAAAATGACCGGCAGAGCGTATCGTATGAATGCAAAGAGCTGATTCCGATTTTGGAACAGACCTACGGCTGTATCGTCTATCAGGAGCAGGTAATGCAGATTGTTCAGAATCTGGCCGGCTATACGATGGGGCAGGCGGATAATATACGGCGTGCAATGAGCAAAAAAAAGCAGTATATCATTGATGCGGAGCGCCAGAATTTTGTTTACGGAAATGAAGAGCAAAACATAAAAGGATGTATCCATAACGGGATCAGCGAGACGGCGGCAAACAGAATCTACGATTCCATGATTGATTTTGCAAAATATGCGTTTAATAAATCTCATGCAGCAGCTTATGCCGTGGTTGCCTATCAGACCGCCTGGTTAAAATTCTATTATCCGGTGGAGTTTATGGCAGCGTTAATGACTTCTGTGCTTGACAATCAGAGTAAGGTTTCCGTCTATATTCATACCTGCCGTCAGATGGGGATACGTCTTCTTCCGCCGGATGTCAACTGCGGCGAAGGACGCTTTACGACGTCCGGAAAGGAGATCCGGTTCGGCATGTATGCGATTAAGAGCATCGGCAGACCGGTGATTGATGCAATCCTTGCGGAGCGAAACGAACACGGCGTTTTTTTGTCGCTTCAGAATTTTCTGGAGCGAGTCTGCGACCGCGAGATTAACAAAAAAGCAGTTGAAAACCTGATTAAGGCAGGCGCCTGCGACAGCCTGGACGGTACGAGAAAGCAGATGCTGATGACATATGCGACAATTTTGGATCGACTGCACAGCGAAAAGAAAAAGACGATGGCAGGTCAGATGTCATTGTTTGATTTTGTTTCGGAGGAAGAAAAGCAATCTTTTATTATTCATTATCCCGATGTGGGGGAGTATGATAAAGAAGTAAAATTTGGGTTTGAAAAAGAGGTGCTGGGAATTTACCTGACCGGGCATCCGCTGGAGGAGTACGAACAAAAGTGGAAAAAAAATGTGACTGCTGTGACAACGGATTTTCTCTGGGATGAGGAGAGCCGGGAACATAAGATTGAGGATCATGCGAGCGTCACTGTAGGAGGAATGATCACCGCAAAATCTGTCAAGTATACAAAGAAAAATCAGACGATGGCATTTTTGACGTTGGAGGATCTTTACGGTAATCTTGAAGTAACCGTATTTCCAAGAGAATATGAGCGCTACCGGGCACTGTTAAATGAGGATGAAAAAATATTTATCAGCGGCCGCGCCAATATTGAGGAGGAAAAGGACGGAAAAATAATCTGTGAGAAAATATACTCATTTGATGAATCAAGACGGGAACTGTGGGTTCAGTTTGAGACAAAAGAAACATTTGCGCAGCAGGAACAGAAACTCTATGAGATGCTGCGCGATTCAGACGGAGACGACAGCGTGGTCGTATATATTTCTTCTGTCAAAGCGATGAAACGACTGGGGAAAAATTTCCGGATTTGTATCAATACGGAACTTGTGGACAGTTTGAACAATTCATTTGGGAAAAAAAATATAAAAGTTATAGAAAAGGGCATTGAAAAGAATCGGTAAAGAGATTAAAATGGAAAAAATGGCATTTTTTAGGAGGAAGCATCAATGGCAAAAGAGATTAACACAATCGGTGTTCTGACCAGCGGCGGGGATGCCCCCGGCATGAACGCGGCGATCCGTGCAGTGGTGCGCGAAGCGCTGTATCGAGGAAAGAAGATCAAAGGCATTAAGAGGGGATATGCAGGCCTTCTTCAGGAAGAGATCATAGATATGAAAGCAAGGGACGTGTCCGATATTATCCAGCGCGGAGGAACCATACTGCAGACAGCGCGCTGCCTGGAATTTACAAACGAGGAAGGGCAGAAGAAAGGCGCCGATATCTGTAAAAAGCATGGCATTGACGGCGTGATTGTAATCGGCGGGGACGGTTCATTCCGCGGCGCCCAGAAGCTGGCTGCGTTTGGCATTAATACGATCGGGCTTCCGGGTACCATTGACCTTGATATTGCATGTACCGAATATACGATTGGTTTTGATACGGCGGTCAATACGGCAATGGATGCGATCGACAAGGTGCGTGATACATCCACTTCTCATGAGCGCTGCAGTATCATTGAGGTAATGGGGCGTGGCGCAGGGTATATCGCGCTGTGGTGCGGTATTGCAAACGGCGCGGAGGATATTCTGGTTCCGGAGCGCTATGATTTTGACGAACAGAAGATTGTTAACCATATTATTGAAAATCGAAAACACGGGAAACAGCATCATATTATTATCAATGCGGAAGGAATCGGCCATTCCGCAAGTATGGCGAAGCGGATTGAGGCGGCGACCGGTGTGGAAACGCGAGCTACCATTTTAGGCCATATGCAGCGAGGAGGAAGCCCTACCTGTAAGGACAGGGTGTATGCTTCCACGATGGGCGCACTGGCAGTCGATTTGCTCTGTGAAGGAAAGTCGAACCGCGTGGTGGGTTATCGTCATGGTGATTTTGTTGATTTTGATATTGACGAAGCGCTTGCAATGAGAAAAGAGATTTCGGCTTATCAATATCAGATCAGCAAGAATCTGTCACAGTAAAGTTTTGTATGCGGCGTTTTATTTGATCAAAGCATCGGTATATGGACTGTTGCACCGAGAGGAAATTCAGGTGTAACGGTCTGTTTTTATATTACAGGTATTATGCCGCTAAGGCGACCGCGCGTCTCAAATCGTCCGGGCCCCTTTCGGGGATTGAGGGAAAGCGGGCATAGCCGGTATGGGGGCATAGTAAACGGAGGTGGGACGGATGATTGCAAGCAGCAGCAACCGGCAGATGAAACAGATTACGGCACTGCTCAAAAAGCCAAAAGAGCGGGTCAGAACGGGAATGTTTGTCGTTGAGGGGAAAAAGATGGTAGCGGAGGCGCCGGAGGGATGGATTCAGAAGATTTATGCAGCAGAATCGTTCCTGCAGGAGGGCGGGGCAAAGAAACTGTTAGAAAAAGCAGAGTTTGAGATTGTTGCGGACCATGTCTTTCATGCCATTTCGGATACGAAGACACCGCAGGGCATTCTTGCCTTGGTGAAAATGCCGGAATACGGGAAAGAGTGTTTGATTCGCGGGAAGCATACGAGACTGCTTCTTTTGGAAAATATACAGGATCCCGGTAATCTTGGAACAATGCTTCGCACCGGGGAGGGAGCGGGGATCGACGGTGTAATCGTAAACAGCACATCGGCTGACCTGTTTGCGCCGAAGACAATTCGGTCCACGATGGGAAGTATCTATCGTATGCCCTGCTGTGTAACGGATGATCTGGGGGAGACAATCCGGTATCTAAAAAGGGAGGGGATTAAAGTTTATGCCGCAGCGTTAAAAGGCAGCGTTCTTTATGACAGCTGCGATTATACAAAGAATGGGACTGCGTTTCTGATCGGAAACGAGGGGAGCGGTCTTTCGGAGGAGATAATTGCGCTGGCGGACCGGAGTGTGAAAATACCGATGGAGGGAAATGTGGAATCATTAAACGCGGCAGTTTCGGCAGCGCTTCTTATGTATGAGGCGAATCGTCAGCTGCGTCGTGGGTTTGGGGGAGAGAAATGAAAATCTGGTTTAAGATGATAAAAGAAAACAGGCTTTTGCGTGACATTACCATTGAGAACAGTGAGAATGATACAAGGACACACAAAATTTTTCAGGCAATTGAAAAAGTCTGCTATGCGTTTGATTTGGGACAGCCGATCTGGCTCGATACAAATATCAGCGAGTTTAAACGCCATGCAAAAACACGTTTTTTACAGGACAGTTTTGTAGAACAGATCACATTTGACTTTTTGGAGATGCAGGTTTTGGAAGAGGACTGAGCATTATTGTTGGGAATACAGATAAAAAAAAGATGAATTTTTCCGAAAGAATGCACATATATGGAGAAAGTATGTTATACTATAAACAGGGGAATTTTGTTTGGAGGGAAATGAATGGATAGACCATATAAAATGAGCGACGGGATCGACAGTTGGAATACGGCGATCTTTTTATACCGCTCGGCGCTGAAAGAGGTCAGCACAAAAGTTGAAATTCTAAACGATGAATTTCAACAGGTTCATCAGTATAATCCGATCGAGTATATCAAGTCGAGAATTAAATCGCCGGAGAGCATTGTGAAAAAATTAAAGCGGCACGGGTATGAATCGACCATAGACAATATGATCAACCGCATAAACGATGTCGCCGGAATCCGTATTGTGTGTTCGTTTACGTCCGATATTTACAGGCTTGCGGAGATGATCGGAAAACAGAATGATTTAAAAGTCATATCGGTCAAAGATTACATCAGGCATCCGAAAGAGAGCGGTTATAAAAGTTATCATATGCTTGTAACAGTCCCCATTTTTTTGTCGGATCATATTATCCACACGAAAGTGGAAATTCAGATCAGAACCATGGCGATGGATTTCTGGGCCAGTCTTGAGCATAAGATTTATTATAAATTTGAGGGAAACGCGCCGGGCTATATCAGCCGTGATCTTCGGGAATGCTCTAATATTGTCTCTATGCTGGATGCAAAAATGCTGCAGCTGAACGAGGCGATTTTACAGGCGAAGGAAGCGCAGACGGAGGAGAAAGCGCACGCTTGAAAACAGAGAAAAATATTTTAATTTGCATACATAATCACAGCCGGTATCTGTCAAACTAACAGTATCCATAAAAATAAGGAGGGATACGATGAGTGAGAAAAAATATCGCGCATGCCTGATAGGGATGCTGGCTGTTGTTTTGGCAGTCGGGGTAATGCTTTATCTCAAAAATCACAGAACCGGGGAGGTCCCGACAGAGGGTACGCTGGTAAACAAATGCACGCAGACAGACAGAACTGACAAAGGCGGGGACCTGGCATGGCAAGTGAAATATTGTATCTGAAAACTGACCAGAATATCGTGGTCAAAGACCGCAATGTGACTCTTTCCGATATCGCAAAGATGGAATGCAGCAATGAGTCTGTTGTCCGCAAATTAAAACAGAAAAAGATATATACATTTTCGGATCAGATCAATGTAAAGAAGCAAAAGACGACAAATCTTGTATTTTCAATTCTGAAGATTATCGAACTGATCCATGAGGATTATCCGAATCTGTTGATTGTAAATGAGGGAGAGAGTGATTTCGTCGTCGAGTATGAGCCGAATCCCGATAAGGGAAAATGGCTGAATGCATTTCTGGTAGCCGTACTCTGTGTTGTCACGTTTTTTGGCGCGGCGTTTACCATTATGATGTTTAACAATGATGTCGGCGTTCCGGATGTATTTTCCAAACTTTACGTACAGGTGATGGGAGAGAAGCCGCAGGGCGTCGGTGAGATCGAAGTCTGCTACTGTATCGGACTTGCGGTCGGAATCCTTGTATTTTTCAATCATGTCGGAAAGAAAAAGATCACGCCGGATCCTACGCCGATGCAGGTGCAGATGCGTAAATATGAGAAAGATGTAGATACGACATTTATTGAAAACGCTTCAAGAAAGGATCACAGCATTGATGTTAGCTAAGCATATTTTTCTGGGATTTCTTGGCATTACTTCCGGCGTGGCAGTCTCTGCAGGCACATTTGCTTTTTTGATGGTGATCGGCGTAATTCCCAGGCTGATGGGCAAATGCAGAGGTGCAAAGCATGAGCTTTGCTTTGAAAATGCAGTTATTCTGGGCGGGATTCTGGGGAATATTGCATCGGTTTTTCTGGATCTGCGTTTGCCGTTCGGCCCGGTATTTCTCTGTATCTATGGACTGTCGGCAGGAATCTTTGTGGGATGTATCGCAATGTCTCTCGCGGAGATTTTAAATACATTTCCGATTATGTTTCGCCGGATCCGTCTGAAAACCGGGCTTGTCTGGGTCGTAACCGCAATGGCGCTTGGAAAATTTACAGGAGCGCTCTACTATTTTCTGACCGGCTTCTCCCCGCCTTAAAACTTGTTTTAAGGCGATGACTTAAAACCTGTTTTAAGGCGGTGGCATAAAACCTGTTTTTGCGGAAAATTCATGAGAAAGGGGAAACGTATGGTGCCGTCGATCGCACGCCAGAGCGTGATTATAAAGTGCAATATGCAGCGGTCAATTCTGACCGGCAATTATGAGTTTTATTATGCGGCAGGCCTGCTGGCAAAGCTGACAAATCTTTCTGTTCCGGAAGAAATCAGGCCGCTTGCGCTTGCCGCAGTCATAAAAGAAAGCGGACAGGGTGATTCTGATCTTAACGCGGCAAATGTTTCCGAAGAGAAAATCCGGTATTTAAGACAGATGCTTTTCGATTATATGCCGAAAGAGGAGTACGATTTACAGATGAAAGAGCTTCTTTTATGGGGGATGGGAGAGGAGAGACTCTTTTTGGTCTGATTCGATCGGAAAAAAGGGATTGTCTCCCCCAAAAAATGTGCTATAATAAAATTACAAGAAACCGCCCGAAAGAAACTGTCTGACAGAGATACATGCCGGGGTGAAGTTCACGGACAGCCCGATCGGATCAGACTTTGGGGGGAAGGAGGATCGCTTATGAAATGTAAAAGAGCAGATTTGATGGCTGACGTTGTAAAGTATGAAGTTGGCAAGGGCATGGAGGACGGATTTGAATTATGGTCCAATGTTGTTACGACCTGCTGGCTTGTGACTGATTTTCTGGTAAAGATTGAGCGCGAGGACGGTACGATTGTATGTCCTTATATTATGGGAAAAAGAGGGCGTATCTTTATCGGTGAAAATGATTACATAATAACGGATGAGGACGGTACGACGCGTCATGTCTGCGGGGAGGATAAGGTCTGGACGCGTTACCGCAAAATTGAGGAATGATCAGACGGAAATTTTGTGATTTTTCTGTGTAATTTCGGGAATCTAAAGCGCCGACACTTGCTTTTTAAGACAGTCTGGGTTATAATGCATAAAAACAGAGAGTTCGTCAGGCGAGCTTTCTCTGCAGCATATGATCGGAGAATCGTTTTATCCACTTTATGCGGTTATGACGGAATTGGCAGACGTGCAAGATTTAGGTTCTTGTGTCTTACGGCGTGTGGGTTCAAGTCCCACTAACCGCACTTTATGACCGGATAGGGAGGAGATGAGTTTAAACTCGTCTCCTCTTTCCGTTTGAATCAGCTGCAGAAGAGGGAAGGAAGTCAAAGGGGACATGAAGACAGTGCGGAGAGTCATTACGGCCGTCATTTTGTTTGTATTAATTATTGGTGGGATACAGGTTTTGGCAAGAAACGAGAAAGCCGCAGAGACAGGTGCGAGTGCGATCGACCGGGTAAGGGAACGGCTGGAGTGGGTAAAGGAGAAAGAAAAAGATGCGGTTGCCTGGATGCGGGCGCATTATCTGCTAAACAGCAAAGGCGACGAAGATTCGGAGCAGGACACCGAGAGTGACATTCATTATTCGACAGAATCGGGCCTGGACTTTTCCTACGATATTGACAGCAGTAATTCTGATGTTTCCTATACCTATGAGACAGGATATATTTTTCTGGGGGATTCCAGAATCTATCTGATGAATCAGGACTGTAAAATTGAACAGACCGCAAATTTTTTTGTAGTCAGCTGTCCGGGAATGGGTTATGACTGGATGATGTCAAACGGATTTCCGCAGATTGAACAGATCAAACAGTCTCATCCGCAGATACACAATTGGGTGTTAATCAGTGCATTCGGGTTAAATGACCTGGACCGGATAGACAGTTATGTCGATACATACAGTTATCTGGCCCAATCCATGGATATTCGTCTGCTCTCGATCAATCCGACGATGGGCGTGTCAGATCCCAGATACAGCAACAGCAATATCGAAGCGTTTAACAAGAGGCTGCAGGAGATATCAGGCGTAAGCTATATTGACTGCTACAGTTATCTGAGTAAAAAGGGTTTCTGGATGATCGACAATCTGCATTATAACGAACAGTCAAATTGGGATATTTATGCATTTGTTTTGGACTATCTGAATGCGAATGCAGGCGGCTGCGCCGTGACAGGTTCTGACAGCAGGGATCGGGCGTTGAAGCTGCAGCAAAAGCTAAGCCGGATGTCATAGACATCCGGCGGTTATTTCAGATCGGCTTTCTGACGGATATAGGATTCGAGAAAATCGGTTGTCTTTGCTATGCCAAGTTTGCTGCTGTTGATTGAAAGATCATAAAAGCTGTAGTCGCCCCATTTGTGCGAGCAGTAATAATTGTGGTATGTTTTTCTTGCTTTGTCGCGCCGTCTGATTAAAAATTCGGCTTTCCGCTCTGAGATTTTTTCGTAGTCGGCGATACGCCTGATACGCACGTTTAAATCTGCGTGTACAAAGAATGTAATCAGCCCCTCATATTCTTTCAGGATTTCTTCCGAACAGCGTCCGACAACAACAAACGATTCGCCGGATGCCGCTTTGTCTCTCAGATAGTCAAACTGCATATTTGCAATATTTTCCTCCGGGGAGCTGCTGTACCCGCGCACGGTTTTTGAAAATGCTATTTTTTTTGGCACTTCGTCATATTTTTCAAAGCTGGCGGGTTCCATATCCTTTTCGTCCGCAATTTTGCTGATCAGATTGTAGTCGTAGAGTGGCAGGGAAAAACGGTTTGCAAGTTCCGCCGCAATTTCATGTCCTCCGCTTCCAAATTCACGTCCGATTGAAATAATAAGTTGTTTTGTCATATTCAGCCCTCCCTTATGAAATGTTTCCTATGATGTCTTACGTTTATTATAAAATTATTTTTCCTGAAAATCAACCCACTGTGCGTTTAAATAATCGACAACCTGTTGTTTCCCGTCTAAAGTAAAAGGAAATGTGGCAGTTTTCTTTTTGGAATCTTCTGTAGATGCAAAATTATACGGACCCGGCCACACATAGACGCGGAACATGTCCGTTTCATTTTCAGTATCTTTTTGGATCAGGTAGCGCATTCCCCGGTCGCTTCCGGTAAACTTTTCTTTTTGATAGAAGTTCAGGCTTAAAATGTCTTCGGTTTTGATCATATGATTCGCATCCTTTTCCCTTTTCGTATCTGATTTTATTATAGCAGAAAAATCGGAAAAAGGAATGACAGATTGTCCGGATTGGTATAAAATGAATGTGACGGGCAGCCACGAAATAGTCGGAAAGGTTGGCAATATGGGGATTTGGGAGCAGGCGGGAGAGAAGAAAAAGGAAAAAGAGAGAAAGCGTATGATACGCTATTTTCGAAAATGTCTTTTTCATGCCGGTATCGAGAAAAGTATCGCAAATAAATATCTGAGAGAAATGCAGGAGACATTGGAGTCAGCCAATCAAATGCGGGCGGAGTATCTTCTGGCAAAATCTCACCTGATTCGGGCGCAGCGCAAAATCGAGCGCCTGCTGGATTATTTTGAGGACTGGACTCTGCCGGAACTTGTAAAGCAGCTGCAAATTCTGGCAAAACAGCTGCAGCTTGTTTCAAACGACTGCCTGATGCAGGAGGACGACATGGATTTTGTATCGTCGCGGGAGTGTTTCCTGCAAATGGGGGATGAGCAGAGACTTAAGATGCCGGGAATGCGCATAATGCTGCAAAGCGAACTGGAAAATCAGAATGCGATATTTCTGGAGGCGCTTGCATGGGAGGCGCCGGATTTTTTTGCATATGCCTATTATATTCTGCATGAGGGAAATGAAAACGTAAAAGAAATGGAAAACGACCGGCGCAACAGTCTTGTGACGGAATATGTCAATGATCATTTTCTGGATGAATTTTTCGGATTGTGCGAGAGAGCCAAAATACAGGAGCAGGTAATTGCACTGATGCAGGATACAATCTAAAAAACAACGGATACGCGGCAAGCTGCGGAATCCGTTGTTTTTCTGTCTGTGCTTTTATAGAAAGGGCTGCGTTGCTGCGAAAAGTGAAAGCTTATTTTAACCGCCGTTGTTATCCTGCGGAGGATTCTCGGGCTGCTGCGGATTGTCCTGCGGGGGATTATCCTGCGGAGGGTTCTCGGGCTGCTGCGGATTGTCCTGCGGAGGGTTCTCGGGCTGCTGCGGATTGTCCTGCGGAGGATTTGCCGGCTGCTGGTTGTTTGGCGGCTGTGTGCCGGGCTGTGTATAGGAGCTGATGTCATGGTACATGGAGTTGCTCTCATTGTGTACCGTGCAGACATTTGTTGTAAAATCCTGTGTGATCAGGTATGGGCCGTCTTCCGAGTTTGCGGAACCGCCGATGATGCGTATACCGCCGATATACGAGGTTTCCGGACAGTAGTTTCCGATCGGGAAACCGGAATCCATACAGATGTTGGCGCGAATATGGTGATCACAGTAATCAGTCGGCGCCGTTCCTTCTGCGAAATATTCGGTGTAAACCATGCTGCCGCGCGGGTCGCTGTCGCAGACGCCTGCAATGGCAAGCTTGCCTGATTTTTTGCAGACGGAAGCAGTGGTAATGCCGTCAGGCCTGGTAAATTCTTTGTTTTCCAGTCCCTCGTGGATACGGCTCATCACAGCTTTCCAGATTCGTTTCGGATAGCTGGTCTGTCCGCCCTGCTGCGGAATATTATCGTCGAATCCGCCCCACACGACGCAGGTGTAATACGGCGTAAAGCCGGCAAAAAGGGCGTCCCTGTTTTTTGTTGTCGTGCCGGTTTTCCCGGCCTGGGTCATGCTGCTGCCGAAATAGGCAAGCGTTCCGGTTCCCTGTGCGATCGCATCCTGCATGGCGTCCGTTAAAAGCCAGGCGCTTGTTTCTTTTAAAACAGTGTGCGATTCCGCAGCAGTATTGTCAAGAAGTACGTTTCCGTCATGGTCAAGTATTCTGGTGTAGAATTTTGGCCTGATATAAGTACCGCTGTTCGCGATAGTGGCATAGGCGGCGGTAAGTTCCAGATTTGTAACCCCGTGTGTCAGGCCGCCGAGCGCAAGCGTTTCATTCCCGCTCTCATCCGTACCTACTGTTGTGATCCCGAAATTTGTAATGTAACTGTAGCCGAGTGTCGGACCGATCTGGGCAAGCGTTTTGACGGTGACAATATTGATGGAGCGTGTGATTGCCTCCCGTATGGTAGTAAAACCGCGGTATCGATTGTCATAATTACGGACGGAGCCTTTTTCTCCGGTGCCGTAATTGTAGGGCGCGTCATCCTGTACCGAGGCTAATGTCAGACCTCCGGCGTCGAGCGCTGCTGCATAGGCCGCGATAATCTTGAATGTGGATCCGGGCTGCCGCGGCGTGTCACAGGCGCGGTTTAGCGTTCTGTTCGCTGTTTTATCGCCTCTTCCGCCGACGATTGCCTTGACTTCTCCGGTGCTCTGGTCGATTACGGTAAGCGCCGCCTGCGGCTGCAGTGTAAATGTGACCGTTTCACTGCCTTCCACAATACTGTCACCGGGCAGCATAATATCGTCTTTATACTTCAGGATTGCCTCTTTTGCATCCTCCTCCGTCTCATAGTCGATTCCAAAGCCCGGGTCTGCCGCACGGTAATAGGAGAGCATGGTTTGTTCGCTGTAATTTTTTACAGTGCCGTCCGCAGAGAGGATGGATACACGATAGGAAAACGAGATTTTCGGTTCCATCGGATAGTTTTCCATATTGTTTACTTCAAAATCGCAGATTTCCTGGATTTCGGGATCCTGCGTAGACTCGATGGTGAGGCCGCTCTGATAGACAGCCTTATAGGCCTGCGCCTCCGAATAGCCTTTTACTTCGATCAGATCCTCGATCACCTGTTCCGTCAGCTCGTCTACAAAATAGGAATTAACGGCAGCATTGTCGTTTTCAATATTTACAATCTGGATCCGGTCATAAACGTTGTCTTCTATCGCATCGTCATGCTCCTGCTTTGAGATATATCCCTGTTCCAGCATTTTGTCCAGTACGTCAATCTGCCTTTTTTTATTTTTTTCCGGAAAAGAGATCGGATTAAAGCCGGTCGGACTTTTGGTGATTGCTGCGAGTACTGCACATTCGGATAATGTCAGCTGCGATACGTCTTTTCCGAAATATCGTTCGCTTGCAACGCCAACGCCAAGCGAATTTTGTCCGAGATTGATCACATTTAAATAATTTTCCAGAATCCAGTTTTTGTCTACGACTTTTTCCAGCTGTATCGCAAGATACTGTTCCTGTATTTTGCGCTCTACTTTGTCGATAAACGAGGACTCGCCGAACCACTGTGTGGACAGTACCGTATTTTTCAAAAGCTGCTGTGTGATGGTGCTGGCGCCCTGGCTGAAATGTCCTGCAGCGATTCCCTTGATGCCGGCACGTATAATGCCGGTCAGGTCGATTCCGTTGTGTTCATAAAAACGCTCGTCCTCGATTGCAACAAATGCATGCTGCAGTGTAAGCGGAATCTGGTCGATTGTCACATATTTGCGGTTGGAACCGCTGGCGACCAGTTTCGCCGTTTCATTTCCTCTGTTGTCAAGGACCGTTGTCAGGTATCCGGTCGGTGTGGCATCAATGTTATCAATCGTGGGCGCTGATGCAATGATTCCCTGGAATACGCCGATACCGGCTGATCCTCCGATTACTATGGCTGCAAAAAAGCAGACAAGCAGCGCTTTCAGAAAAATGACATGAAATTTCTTACGAATCATGGTGCCTTTTGAAGTCAATTCCTGCGCGCGCTTATGTGTACGCCTTTTTCCGTAATTCATAGCGGCCTCCTTTTCATCAGGTATCGCTGATGATTCTTTCCATGATAAATTCACTACCTTTTAGTATACCAAAAAATAGACTGAAAAAAAAGAAAAATATCTTAATTTTGGCATATTTTTGTTATTTAATTTTTGGTTGCAATAAAAAGGCAATACATGCTATGATAACGAGAGGACAGACAAAACAGGCGGGAGGATTTATGAAGACGATATATTCCGGAGGCGAGGGAGAGATCATCGAAAAAAAGTCGCGGTTTATTGCGACGGTGCAGTCAGCCTGCTCCGAGGAGGAAGCAGCGCGGTTTATCGCTGAGATGAAGAAAAAATACTGGGATGCAAGGCATAATTGTTCCGCGTATATTGTCGGCGGAAAACGGGACGTCTGCCGCTGCAGCGACGACGGGGAACCGGCGCAGACTGCGGGCCGTCCCATGCTGGATGTGTTGTTGGGAGAGGAGCTTCACGATACGGTTGTTGTCGTGACACGTTATTTCGGAGGTACGCTGCTTGGAACGGGAGGGCTTGTGCGCGCCTACCAGGGCGCTGTGCGAGAGGGATTAAAAAATTGCGTCATAATTGATAAAAAAAGAGGGCGCAGACTCACAATCGGTACGGATTACAACGGACTTGGGAAAATCCAGCATCTGCTGGCACAGCAGGAGATCCCTGTGATTGACACGGCTTATACCGACCGGGTAAGGATCTTATGCGTGGCGCCATTTGAAAAACAGGAGCAGACGCAGAAACAGATTACGGAAGCAACGAACGGGACGGCGCAGATCATATGGGACAAAGAAGTGGCCTATGCATACATTGGAAAAAATATCGAAATTTTTGAAAAAAATGCTTGACTTTTTTTTCACATCTCTATATAATAACCATTGTTGAAAGCACAAAGGGCTATCGCCAAACGGTAAGGCAACGGACTCTGACTCCGTCATTTCAAG
>CAMUHN010000048.1 GCA_947088675.1 uncultured Roseburia sp. | reverse complement strand
TTCCCGGGTTGTCGTTGTCTCCCGGTTTGTCTCCCGTTCCCGGGTTGTCGTTGTCTCCCGGTTTGTCTCCCGTTCCCGGGTTGTCGTTGTCATCACCATCCCCCGGATCAGACGGAGGAGCGGGCACATAATTATAATGGATGGTCGCCTTTGACAATGCTGCTGCCGTATCGCCCAATTTACCTATGCTGTTCCACTGTGTTTCTGTACCGGTAAAATAGATATCAGTCACAGCACAGGATGCAAATGCTGCGATCCCTATTGTTTTTACACTGTCCGGAATTATGACAGTGGTAAATCCGGTACAGGATGCAAATGCTGACATTCCAATGCTTTCGGCGCCCTGCGGAATTTCCACCCCGGCAAGCATCAGACAGTTCTGAAACATCCCTTCGCCAATCCGGTCTATACTTTTGGGCAGCGTTACGCGCATCAGATAATAACACTGCGTAAACATATTATCGCCCATCTTAACCTGCTTACTGCCGGGAGCAAACGTCGCGCTTGTCAAAGCCTGACATTGAAAAAATGCGGCGGCGCCCACCTCTGTAATACTGGCAGGCAAAGCAATGGAAGTAAGAGCTGCGCAGGCACGGAATGCATTTTGACAGATCGTTTCCACGCCTTCGGAAACTTCCACAGAACTAAGATTTTTGCACTGTTGAAAAGCACTGTCACCTACGGTTCTAACGCCGGAGGGAATCGTTACAGAAATAATGGAAGATTCACGAAAAGCGCTGTTGCCAATCAAAGTTACACTGGGGGCAATCTCTGCATTAAGCAGCCCGCAGTTCCAAAAAGCGCAGGAACCGATACTGGTAACGCCGTCTTCGATCACAACGTTCCGGATCTGACTGCTGTTATCGCTCCATGGCTGTTCCGCGGCGCTGCTGAAATCCGGCATTGCTCCGCTGCCGGAAATTGTCATCTTTCCCGCTTTTGTCAGATTCCAGGTAAGTCCCCCCTCCAGAGTTCCGGACGCAATTGATACGTTGGCCTCCGGATCATCCGGTGAAACATAGCCTTCCGGATAACGGGTAATATAATGGCTTGCGCTGCTCATCACCTCTTCCTTAGAGATTGCCCGGCCCCAGTGAACTCTTCCCTGGTGATCCCCGGTGCTGATGTTTCCTTCTGCAACAATCACGCCGGCATCGTTCACTTCGAGCACGATCACCGTATGAACGTCATTATTTACACGCAGGATATCTCCAACTTTGATATCCTCATATGTAAATCCGCCCGCTGCATACATTCTGGCCGGAAGACTTCCAAAGGCCGTATCGCTGAGTATAAATGCAAACGCTACGCAGCCCACAGCCACGATATTCTTCCCATCAAGAGGCCCGCCTTTCCAACGATAATACCCCTTTGAATCCGAATAAGGTTCATCGTCAGTCCATGGCGTACCTTCCTTGTACGCATCCTGATCTTTCAGAGCAATCATGGCTTCATAGACTTGTGTCGGCGTTGGTACCGCAGTTTCACGGGCAGCCATTTTGGATGCAGACTCTTCCGTAAAAATTTCTTCCTGCTGCGCAGATTCCTCCTGCCGTGCAAATACTGCCGACTGAGTAGAAAAACACAGGCACAGCGCTAAAACAAATGAAAGAATTCGTTTTTTCAACTTTTCACCCTCCTGATCCTTGTTTTGGTAAAACTTTCAATTAACAATTCTCTTTCTTATAAATATATTGTTATTTTTCTTCTTTGTCAATAGGCATTGCCGTACTTACCACTTTCAGCGTTTGCTGCGCCGGGCGCAGCTGCAAAGCATTATTTTCCTCTTGTGCGAACGGGCTTTTTATTTTTGTCAGGCCTGCAGGCCTGACAATAAAAAAGTCTGCCACAGAATATTACTCTGCGGCAGACAATAACAACGTATGGCAAAAACTTCTGTCGAATCGTCTACATGTCATTATAAATCTGGTACACATCAATCTTTAACGCATCTGTTGCAGTCATTCCAATAAAAATGCATCCGTATTTATAACCATCTTCTGTCTCCTCAGAACGGATGATTTCAATTACTGCATCTACGACCTCTTTCGTCCAGATTTCGATTTTTGCATCGTAGTAACTTCCGACCTCCAGCTTCTTCTTTGCACGAAAACCGATTCCGCTTCGGGAAATATCAGTCACATCCACATGGATATATTTCAGTGTGGTAATTTCGTCCTCATCCAGACGTTCCAGCTGCACGGAAACATTCAAATCCAGGCGTTTGTATCTCCTCTTTTCCTCCATTCTGCCTCTCCTTATCTCATGACTTTTTTCATTCTGAGTATACCACATCTCAATTTGTGCTGCAAGATTGAATCCTCCCGATTTTCATCCATGAATCACACCCGTTACTGTTCACAACGTACCGGTATTTACTGCCAGGTCCCTGCGAAAACGTGCAAAAATCGGGTAAAATTCTTTTTCGAAGCAAATTTTGCCTGGATTTTTGTCTGCTGCCGGAACCGAATGAACCGTAACTCATTTCCTATTCATAACGCAGCGCATCAATTACTTCCATCTTCGAAGCCTTGTTGGCCGGATAGTATCCGAAAAAGACACCGGTCAGCATCGAGAAAAATAATGAGAGGAAAATCGCTGTAACGGAGGGATGGATTTCCATGATTATGTAGTTGGAGTATTCGGCATACATGTTCTGGATGATAAACCCAGCCACCTGTCCAAGCAGAGCGCCAATTCCCACCCCGATCAGGACTCCTATGATGCCTCCGAACAGACATAGTACAATCGCCTCAATCACAAACTGCAGTTTTATCGTAATACGCTTTGCGCCAAGCGCCATGCGCACGCCGATTTCTTTTGTCCGCTCCGTAATAGATACCAGCATAATGTTCATTACACCGACACCGCCTACAATCAGTGAAATTGCTGCAATGCCGGAGACGGCTATCGTTATGACATTGATCACGGTATTGATCATCCCCATATCGGAAGCCATATTGTAAGCATAGATATGAAATTTTTCATTTGTGGCATAGATTTCCTCAAAATAGGTAAGAATATCCTGCGTCGCTTTCTCTACATCTGCAAGCGGCGTCAACAGCAGGTTAAAATACTCATAACCGCTCTGTCCGTTTCCCTGCAGTTTAAAACAGGTCTGGATCGGAAGCAGCAGCTGCGTCGACCTGTCTTTTGCCGGAACAGAGGTATCCACCTGCCCGAACAGCGCCTGATTATACACATAGACGCCGACAATCACAAAATCATAGAAAGAACCGTCCGAAGAGGATACGGAGATTTTCTTTCCGATCGGATTCTCCGAACCAAAATAATTCTCTACCATTGTATCTGCAACCAGACATACTTTCTTCTTTCCTTTGTTGTCCTCCGTCGTCAGATTTCTTCCCGCTTTCAGTTCCAGCTTCATATAGTCGATATATTCCGGCGTAACACCGGCCATCGACAGATTCGCGTAATTGTCGGAATCCTTGTCGTCCTTTGCCTGGCCGTCACCCAGATAGGCCTGCGCCGCAAGCCCGCGCACCTCGTCCGGATACGCTTCCACTAATCCGTCGATCATTTCCTGCGATACATAATCTTCCTGCTGCATCTCCGGATAAGTCCATGTCGCCCATTCTTCATCCGTCTCCGGATATCTCGCTTCGACATAAGCGCTGACTGTGTTGCCGCCAAGCGAATTTAACGTTGACGTCAGCGTACTCTGAATCGAACCGCCGATCGTCGTTATGATAATAACGGAGCTGACACCAATGATAATTCCAAGCATTGTCAAAATGGACCGCATTTTGTTGCTGAAAATACTGGTCACAGCCTCCTTGATATTTTCCCAAAACACTATCTGCCACCTCCACGGTCCGAAACAATCTCGCCATCTAATAAGGTGACAATACGCTCCGTTTCTGCTGCAAGCTCCTGTGAGTGGGTGATCAGTACAACTGTTTTCCCCTGTTCCTCATGCAGCCTGTGAAATAAATCCATCACCATATGTCCTGTCTTGGAGTCAAGCGCCCCGGTCGGCTCGTCGGCAAGTATAATGGCAGGATCATTGATCATGGCTCTTGCAATCGCCACACGCTGCTTTTGGCCGCCGGAAAGCTCGTTTGGCCTGTGGTTCGCCCTCTCGCCCATCCCGACCATATCCAACATTTCCATTGCGCGCTCTTTTTGATTTTTGACGCGGTCTCTGGAATACATCAAAGGCACCATTACATTTTTCAGCGCATTCGCTCTGGGCAGCAAATTAAAGTTCTGAAATACAAACCCGATGCGCTGATTTCGAATTGCGCTTCGCACTTCATCGGTCATACTGTTGACGTCCTGCCCTTCCAGATAATAATTTCCTGCGGTCTGACGGTCTAAGACGCCGATAATATTCATCAGCGTACTTTTTCCAGAACCGGACTCACCGACAATGGATACAAATTCCCCCTCGTTTACCGTTAATCCGATCCCGTGAAGGATTTCCAGTTCGTTTGGCTTCCCGACATAATACCGCTTTATAATATTTTCCATACGAATTACCGGTTCACTCAATTTACGACCTCCACATTTGATGCTACTGTATCCGACGAGACGCTTCCTACCGGAATCGCTTCATCAATCATCCCGTCATCCATGCCGCCCGGCATCCCGGTTGCCGGTGAAAAAATCTGGCCGTCCGTAATTGTGCCGGTATAATCGTAGACAAGCAGATCGCCTTCGTTGACATCGCCTCCGGTAACTTCCGTATAATAATCAATCTCATCGCCGACCGTAATATCCTTACGCACTGCAGTCGCCGTCCCGTCGTCGTTCATTGTCGCCGTCAGCACATATGTATTCCCCTCCTCATCATAGCGGATCATATCATACGGCACAGCCAGAACCTCGCCTCTGTCCTCAATCATCACTTTTGCTTTTGCATCCATACCGACAAGCAGTTCATTGTTCTTTACGGAAAGCTCTACGGAATAGCCGCCTCCCGCCGCCTGGCCGTCCGCCGGGGAAGCTTTTACACGGACCACTCTGGTGATCTCTCCTTCAATCTCTTCCTCACCCGTAGCATCCGCCGTAATCACGGCTTTCATGCCCTCCTGAATCTTTAAGATATCGGCCTCTGTAACGGATGCGACCAGTTTCAAACTGCTGGTATCCTCAATCGTTAAAATTGTCACTTTCTCTGCATTGACATCGCCGACCGAAACATTGACCGCCGTGACAACACCGCCGCACGGCGCTTTGATCTCACAGTCCTCCAGCTGTTCTCTTAAATCTTTTAACGTATCTTTCTGCGTGGAATCCGAATCCTGATATCTTCCCAGACGCAGAGCGTCCTGCGCGCTCTCAATCGCGCGGTTTGTTGACTCCAGGACGTTTTCATAATTCTGCTTTGCTGTCTCCACCGCGCGCTGTGCGGCAAGCAGTGTCGGAAAATCCGCTTCGCCCTGATTATACAACATCTGTGTACCCTCAAAGTTCTCCTGCGCATGGTTGATCTCTGTCTGCGCCTCGTCAAGCGACTTTTTCTGGTCCTTTCTGGCCTGTGCCACTGCATCGCTCGCCTGCTTATTATTAATGTTGGTGACTGCATTGGAGTTGGAAATTGATTTTTCCAGTTCCGCAATCCGCTCCTCAATCGACACGGAATCTAACGTACAGAGCAGATCTCCCGCTTTTACTTCATCGCCAATCTGAACGTTCATGGATGTGATCTCCGACTGTGCTTTGGATGTGACATTTACTTTACTGATTCCTGAAATGCTCCCTTTTAAAGAAATGGTATCCGACATATCCCGTTTTTCAATCGGCAGAACTTCTGTCTGATTGCTCACCGTCTCTACCTGTTTTGTCATTTTTTTTGCGAAGAACAGAACCGCGGCGACAATAACAACAAGTAAAATCAATAGAATGATCCATACTTTTTTCTTTTTCTTTCCGGATTTAACGACTACCGCTTTTGTTCCGGACGCACCCGCCTCCAGACGATCATCAAATTTCTCTTTATTTCTCATGCCTCTCCTATTTATCGTGAAAATTGCTTTTCACTCCTCCTTTCCGATACATCATACCACATCTTTTCCCGAAGAAAAGATACTTAAGCGAATTTTAAGAAATACTTTCAGAAATCATATGGAAATAAAATGCAAAAAATACCCGAAACGCAACATAAGGACAGCCTGTGCCATCCTTATCATAAAACCATTTTTTCACCGGGAAAACTCAGCCGTTTTGTCTGGAATCACGAAAACAGGTCATCATCTCCGCCGTTAAACTAAGACCGTTCTCATCATCCGGGATCTGATCGTAAGGAACCCACTCCGCCACCGCAAGTTCCTCCTGATCCATATGTATTTCTGACTGTCCGTCTGCCTCGCAAAAAAATCCCAGCAGCAGGTTTTCGTCAAACCCCCACGGCTGGCTTTTGTAATAGCGTATATTTTTTACTCTCAGGCCGACTTCCTCGTACACTTCCCGCTCTACCGTCTGTTCGGCCGTCTCCCCGATCTCCGTAAATCCGGCGATCAGCGCATATTTTTTATATTCGCGCCCGGCATATTTTGTCATTAAAATTTTATCGCCGCATGTCACGCCCACAATCACGGCCGGCGCAATTTTTGGAAAAACCATGTTGCCGCAGATACTGCAGTGCAGAACGCGCTGCTTTACGCCATGCTCCAGCTCTCTGCCGCATCTGCCGCAGAATTGGTGATCCCGGTACCAGCAGTAAAGATGCCATGCGGTAGACGCGGCAAAGACACGCTCCTTAGGAATAAGGGAGCGTATCCCGAACATGCGCGAAAATAAATAACCAGCACGTTCCCATTCCGCTCTGCCGCTCTCTGACTGACATGCAAGAAAATAATCGTCTTCTCCGATGGAGAAGAGAAAGACGCAGGCCGGAAAGGAACGCCCCATCTTTTCGAATTGGCTCCGCAGATCCAAATACAGCGGAAATTCCAACGGCGTTTTGTTTTTTAACAAAATCTCCTCCCCAGAAAACATCATGATAATACTGCCGGACGACGGTGATTTTGCATGAAATTCATTTGCCAGACGTTTGTCTCCAATGTCCTGTATCACTTATATTCCTCCCATTCCATTTGCGGCGTCACTCACCCTCCGGCACAGAGATCCGGGACAGGATCCCGGTCAGATGTGCAATCGCAACGCCATAGTTTGTCATTGGCACCTGCTGCATTTTCGCCGCATGAATGCGGGAAAGTACATATTTCCGGTTAAACATACAGGCTCCGCACTGAATAATCAGATCGTAGCGTGAGAGATCCTCCGGAAAATCCGTGCCGCTGGCCACCGTGACAGAAAGCGATTCCCCATATCGTTTTCTTAACATACGCGGTATCTTCACTCTGCCGATATCCTCTGTAAGCGGCGCATGCGTACAGCATTCCGCAATCAGAACATTTGACTTTGGCCCCAGACGGTCTATCTGTTCTGCACTTTTTATATAATAGGCCAAATCGCCTTTGTATGCCGCAAACAAAACGGAAAACGAGGTCAGCATACTCTCTTTTGGCTTATGCTCACAGACAAAGCGAAATGCCTGCGAATCGGTTACAATCAGTTTCGGAGGCTCTTTGAGCGCGTCCAGCGCCGCCGTAAGCTGCTCTGTTGTCACGCACATTACCATACAATGTTTGTCGAGCAGTTCCCGTATTGTCTGTACCTGCGGCAAAATCAGCCTTCCCTTTGGGGCCTGAATATCCTGCGGCATCACAAGCAGCACCGAGTCTTCTTTTGCCACAAGCGACCCTGTGATCTGGCGCGCGTCAAAATCCTCCGGCATCTTTCGAACCAGCGCATTTTTTACCAGATCCATCCCCGCTCCTGTCTTTGCGCTTACCAGCAGCGGTTCTTCGCCTGTCTCCTTTAAAATCTTTGCAGCAAGGGCCCTGGGATTACACGGCAGATCCGTTTTTCCAATCACCCAGAGCACCGGCGTATTTTTCCCCCGGAAAAAACGAAAAAGACGAAATTCCTCTGCAAGCGGATCGTCCGCCTCTCTCTCTGCGGAGACGATCAATACCGCGACATCCGTTTTTTCCGCCGCAAGACGCGTCTTTTCCATACGCGCTCCGCCAAGTGCGCCCTGATCATAAAATCCCGCCGTATCGGTAAATACGCATGCGCCCAGCGGCGAAATCTCAAGCGCCTTTACCACCGGGTCTGTCGTTGTACCGGGCTCACCTGCAACAATGGATACCTGCTGCCCGGTAAATGCATTGATAAAAGAAGATTTTCCGCTGTTTACCGCCCCGAACACGCCGATATGAAGCCTCACACCGGAGGGCGTATCCTGTAACGAACCTGCCATTTCGACTCCGCCTTTCTTATCCCCTGGACGAGCCGGCATGCGCTGCCGCACCCCGGCACGCTCCAGGCCATATTAAAACCGCTTAAAACCTGAAATCACGTTTTCCCTCCGCTATATCATGGATATAGTCGGCAGCGGTCTGTTTTACTTTCGGATTCGGGATATTGGAAAGTTCCCGCTCAATCAGTTCCATCCCGATCTTCTTTGTCTCTTCGCCCGCATAATCTTCCAGATATTCTTTCAATGTCATTAGCGCATTCGGATGACAGCAGTTTAAAATCTGCATATTTTTGCAGAGAGCCATAAAGCGGTCTCCCGTTCTTCCCTCCCTATAACACGCGGTACAAAAACTGGGAATATACCCCATTTTCATCAGCCAGTTTACAACCTCGTCAAGCGTCCGCTGATCGCTGACGTCAAACTGCGCGCTTGTCGCCTCATCCTCCGGCTCCGGATTGGCATATCCGCCTACGCTCGTCTTTGACGCCCCGCTGATCTGGGAAATTCCAAGCGGAAGCACTTTTTCGCGCACCGCCTGGCTCTCTCTCGTTGAAATAATCATCCCGGTATACGGGACTGAAATACGAATCAATGCGCACAGTTTCGCAAATGTATCGTCGTCAATGCTGTTGTCAAATGCGGACGGATCGATATCGTCCGCATGCTTGATACGCGGGACACTGATGGTGTGCGGCCCGACGCCATGCACGGCCTCCAGATGCTCTGCATGCATCAAAAGCCCTGCAAACTCGTAGCGGTATAACTCCAGCCCGAATAATACGCCAAGGCCCACATCGTCAATCCCCCCCTCCATCGCGCGGTCCATCGCCTCCGTGTGGTATGCATAATCATGCTTTGGGCCGGTCGGATGCAGTTTTTCATAACTTTCTTTGTGGTAAGTCTCCTGAAACAGGATATAGGTGCCAATACCCGCGTCTTTTAATTTGCGGTAATTTTCGACCGTTGTAGCTGCAATATTGACATTGACGCGCCGAATTGCACCGTTTTTATGCTTTATGCTGTAGATTGTTCTGATGCATTCCAGGATATACTCAATCGGATTATTGACCGGATCTTCTCCCGCCTCTATGGCAAGCCGTTTGTGCCCCATATCCTGAAGCGCGGTTACTTCCCGGACGATATCCTCCTGCGTCAGCTTTTTGCGCGCAATATGTTTGTTTTTCAGATGATACGGACAGTAAACGCACCCGTTGACACAGTAATTCGACAGATACAGCGGCGCAAACAGGACGATCCGGTTGCCGTAAAAATCCTGCTTGATCTGCTTTGCCAGCTCGTACATCTGACTGATCTTTTCCGGTATGTCGCATGCAAGAAGAACGGATGCCTCCCGGTGCGAAAGGCCCCTGCGCTCCCCTGCTTTCTTAAGAATCCGGTCAATCAGCGCGAGATTATCTTTGTTTGCATCCGCATAGGCAAGCGTTTCCCTGATCTCCTCATCGCTGATAAACTCTTCCGCTTTCATAGATGTTACCTGATACATGTTATCCCTCATTTCTGCGCTGCTATTTTCGGCCAGCGCCGCCCACAGACAATTGGTACTTTGGAATCTCCAATATCGACTGCAATCTGATACCCAATACGTTTCAGTTCTTCCGAAAGCGCCCCTAAACCCTCGGCAGCCTCCTCACCGAAACTGGCCTTTCCGTTATACAACTCATATTTTTCCCGCACATGCTGCGGAGTCAAATTCGGCATGACTACATTCGCGCCGGCCAAAATTCCGCGTTTTCGTCCATCCGGATGTATCGTGCCAAGCGCTGTTGTCGCAGGCAGCAATACTTTCGGGTGAATCAGGCGTATGATGCTCAGCAGGCGAAGCGTCCGCTCTAACGTGCCGGGCGCCTCCCGGCAAAACGGCGTGTCCTTATGCGGGATAAACGGCCCGATTCCGACCATATGAGGCGACAGCTCCTGGATCAGCGAAAGATCCAAAAAGAGCGTTTCCATTGTCTGCCCGGGCGATCCCACCATGAATCCGCACCCGGTCTGATACCCGATCTCTTTTAACTCGGAAAGGCACCGAATGCGGTTTGACAGCGCCAGGTCCGGCGGATGCAGTTTCCGGTAGTGGACTTCATCCGCCGTCTCATGCCTGAGCAGATAGCGGTCGGCCCCGGCGTCAAAATATGCCTGATAGCTGTCCCGTTTTTTCTCGCCGATTGACAGCGTCACCGCACAGTCCGGATGATCTGATTTGACCGCCGAGACAAGCGCGCATATTTTTTCATCCGTAAACCACGGATCCTCTCCTCCCTGCAGAACAAACGTACGGAATCCGAGCCGATACCCGAGGCCTGCGGCGGATAAAATTTCTTCCTCTGAAAGCCGGTACCGCTTTGCGTTTCGGTTACTTTTTCTGATCCCGCAATAGTAACAATCGTTGCGGCAATAATTCGTAAACTCGATCAGCCCGCGGATATAGATTTTATTTCCATAGTGCCGCAGTGTCGTTTCTCCTGCGCGTTTCGCAAGATAATCCATACTCTTATCGTCACTGCTCAAAAGGAGAATGGATAACTCCTCTTTCGTGATACGTCCCGTTTTTTCTATCCGGTCGATGATTTCCCGCTCCACTCCTGCCAAAACACCCCTCCCGCCAGACAAAACCGTCAAAACCCCTGTCTCTTATTTAATCAAACTGTGCAAATTCATATCCTTCCGCCCTGACACGGTCGATAAATTCACCGAGCACTTCCGTATTTGTCGTAGACTCCGCGTGCAGCAGATAGATCGCGCCCGGATGAAGCTTATCCGTCATCTTTTTTAAACTCTCCAGTTTATCGGGCTGGTTATTCACATCATAGTCAAGATATGCAAAACTCCAGAACACGCTCTTGTAGCCGCAGTTGTGCACCGTTGCCAGAGACTGTTCGCTGAATTTGCCGGCCGGATAACGAAACAGGTGCATTTCATACCCAAAATTATCTTTGATATACTGATGGTTCCCCATTACCTCGTTCTGCTGCTGTTCCAGCGTCTGCGACGGAAGTCCTTTTGACGGATGGGTCACACTGTGGTTGCCGACCGTATGACCCTCTTCAATCATTCGCGCTACAAGCTTTGGCTGGTCCTTTGCATATGGCTCGGTGACAAAGAAAACAGCTTTCACGTCTTTTTCTTTTAATGTATTTAAAATAGATTCGGTACATCCGTACTCATATCCCTCGTCAAAAGTCAAAAATATCTTGTCGGAATCCTCCACAATAAAATATGCTTCGTATTTTCCGAATGATGACTGCGCGGTCAGAGAACCGGTCGGACGGTTCTTATCGTCCACATTTACACCCTGCCCCCAGTCCTGGGATGTACTGTCAAGAGAAGATATGTTTTCAATCGCAGGCCAGTTTTCTGTATGGCCAGTATTCGGCGCCGGAACATCCGAATCCGATACCGCCGGACCGCCCTGCGCACCGCCGCTGTTCTCTGTTCCCGGCAGCGATTCCGTCTCTTCCGGCACAGCCGTATCACCGCCGCCCGCACTGCCTGCTTTCTGGCTCTGCCAGACTGAGTGAACGGCATCCCCGATTGCTTTCGCATAATCATTCAAATTGTCGTCAAACAATCTGTTATCCGTAGTATCGTTTAAAAAGCCAAGTTCAATCAGGCATGTCGGCATATTGGCATGGGAATTAATATAATAATCTTTTTCGCTGCTGCCCTGTGTTCCCTTTTTTACGCCACGGTTTCTCTGGATGCCGACCCCGTCAAGTTTCTGCAGGATTGTATCCGCCAGTTCGTTTGATTCTTCTGTTGCATTGCTCCTGACCCAGATTTCAACTCCGGTGCCCTCTCCTTTATTGCGGTGCAGCGAGACGAAATAATCCACTTCATTGGAATTGGCTATCTCTGCCCGCTTTTCCGGTGATAAAAAGATATCGTCTTCCCTGGTCAGGATCACTTTTATATTCAAAGAAGACATATATTCCGCTACCGCTTTTGTAATCTTTAGCGTATCGTTTTTTTCGATGCGGCCGTTTGCATCTGAACCGTTGTCTTTCCCGCCATGCCCGGCGTCCAGACAGACCGTAAACAACGAATTGTCTTCTTCCTCCTCATCCGCATCGTCCCCAAACAAAATGCCGGCGCTGTGCACTTCCTGCGCATCCTTTTTCTGAAAAAAATCAATCAGCCATCCGGCGCCTTTAAACAGCACTATTACAAGCAAGAGCTGCAGGGAACAGTATAAGATACAGATCAGGTTTCTGGCGTACTTTTTTTTCCTGTTTTTTCTGTTCACTCTTATCCTCTCTCATTCTAAGTATTTTTCATAAAATCAACTGGTACATGGAAACACTAAGGCAGTAAAAACTGCGCCATCGCATAGTTGCTCACATCACGTCCGCGCTCCGTCAGAAAAATGCGCCCGGCATGTTTTACCAAAAGCCCTTCTTTTACCAATCGAAGCAGCACATCCTGATAGACTGCCTCAATCGGTTTTCCGAAACACTGCTCAAACGCAGTGCGGGAAATCCCGTCCGTCATACGAAGCCCGAGAAACATAAATTCCTCCATCTGTGCATTGCGCCCGATCCGCTCCGCTGATGCGTGTATGCTTACCGCCGGCAGTTCCTCAATACGTACCGTTCCGTCCGCCTCTTTGTGTTCATTCTCCCAGAGGCCTGACCTGATCTGTTTTGTCTGCTCTATATATTCATGCAGATCCCGCAGATTGGAATATCGGATGTTGTCAATCAGGGAAGACGCTCCCAATCCGACACCGAGATAGTTTTCCCGCCGCCAATACCCGATATTGTGCCGGCATTCATATCCCCTGACCGCAAAATTTGAAATTTCGTACTGGCCGTATCCCGCAGCCGCCAACATCTGCGACGTCAGCTGCGTCATCTGATAAACCTCATCTTCCGAGGGAAGGAACTGCGGCTTTAGCCCCGCCTCCTGCCTGACCAGATCAAATTTGTATTGTTCGTAATATGGCGTTCCCTCCTCAATCATCAGAGAATACGCAGAAATATGCTCTGGTTTTAACCGTATCACTTTCTGAAGCGTCGCCTTATAATCAGACAGACTCTGTCCCGGCAGGCCGCTCATAAGGTCAATATTAATATTGGAAAATCCGTTTTGCCTTGCCAGCTCGTAGGTTTTTAAAAACTGCGCATATGTATGTACTCTGCCCAGCCGCTTTAGTTCGTCATCATCTGCCGACTGCAGACCAATGCTAATGCGGTTGATCCCGACTCTGCGATAAACAGAAAATTTGTAACCGGTCAGCGTCCCGGGATTGCATTCAATTGTCACCTCCGCATCCGGCAGGATCACAAACGCACGCCGCACCTCGTTTAAGATGGAAACAATCGCGCTCTCTTTGAGCCAGGACGGCGTACCTCCGCCGATATAGACGGTAGTAACCGTACGATTCCGGTAAAGGCCGCCGTAAAATGCAATCTCAGAAAGCAATGCCCTGACATAAAGATTCTGCGTCGCTTCATCTTCCACAGACGAGAGAAAATCACAATATCTGCACTTTCTCATACAAAACGGAATGTGAATATATAACTCCATCTGCTTCATTCTGCCCTCCCCACTGGCAGAAACGCCCTGTTAATTATCATCATCCAATTTTAAAACGCTCATAAACGCTTCCTGCGGTATTTCTACATTGCCGACCTGGCGCATTCGCTTTTTCCCTTCTTTTTGTTTTTCAAGAAGTTTTTTCTTACGCGTAATATCGCCGCCGTAACATTTGGCAAGTACATCTTTGCGCATCGCTTTTACTGTCTCCCTGGCGATGATCTTTCCGCCGATCGCCGCCTGAATCGGAATTTCAAACAAATGCCTTGGGATCTCGTCCTTTAACCGCTCACACATTCTTCTGCCGCGGTCATAGGCGCTGTCCTTAAATACGATAAAGGAGAGCGCGTCCACCTGTTCTCTGTTAATCAGAATATCAAGTTTCACAAGCTCAGAGCGCACATAGCCTTTCAGCTCATAGTCAAATGAAGCATAGCCGCGGGAACGTGATTTTAACGCATCAAAAAAGTCATAGATAATCTCGTTGAGCGGCAGATCATATTTAATCAATGCCCTGGTCTCCTCCAGATATTCCATGCTGACGTATATGCCGCGCCGTTCCTGGCACAGGGTCATAATTGCGCCGACGTATTCGCTTGTCACCATAATCTCGGCGGCAACCAGAGGCTCTTCCATATATTCGATCTCCGACGGCTCCGGCAGATTCGAAGGGTTTGTCAGTTCTGTCACATCACCGTTTGTCTTATGCACTTTATAGATGACTCCCGGCGCAGTTGTCACAAGATCAAGGTTAAATTCACGCTCTAAGCGCTCCTGAATGATCTCAAGATGCAGCAGTCCAAGGAAACCGCAGCGAAATCCAAATCCCAGCGCAAGAGATGTCTCCGGCTCAAACTGCAGCGACGCATCGTTGATCTGTAATTTTACCAGAGCATCGCGCAGATCCGCATATTTTGCACTGTCTGCCGGATACATTCCGCAGAATACCATCGGATTTACTTTTTTGTATCCCGGAAGAGGTTCGCTGCAGGGACGCTTTGCATTTGTAACGGTATCGCCCACACGCGTATCCTGCACGTTTTTAATACTCGCGCACAGATAACCGACCATACCGGCGGACAGTTCCTCACATGGTATAAACTGTCCTGCTCCAAAATATCCGACCTCCGTCACCTCAGACTGCGCGCCTGTCGCCATCATGCGGATCGTATCGCCCGGTTTTACCGAACCCTCCCTGATGCGGCAAAACACGATCACTCCTTTATAGGAGTCATACAGAGCGTCAAAAATCAGCGCGGACAACGGTGCGTCTGCATCCCCTGTCGGCGCCGGTATTTTTTTTACGATCTGTTCCAGTACCTGGTCAATATTTAAACCCGTCTTTGCCGAGATGCGCGGCGCGTCGTCTGCCTCAAGACCAATCACATCCTCGATTTCCCGTATGACTTCTTCCGGCTGAGCGCCTGGCAGATCAATCTTATTAATCACAGGCATTACATCAAGGTCATGGTCAAGCGCCAGATATACATTTGCAAGCGTCTGCGCCTCTACTCCCTGCGCGGCATCCACGACCAGGATCGCCCCGTCGCACGCCGCCAGGCTTCTTGAGACCTCATAATTAAAGTCCACATGCCCCGGCGTATCAATCAGGTTAAAAATATATTCTTCCCCGTCCGATGCCCGGTAGATAATACGGACTGCCTGTGACTTAATTGTGATCCCACGCTCGCGCTCCAGCTCCATGTTGTCCAGCACCTGCGCCTGCATTTCGCGGCTCGTCAATGTACCCGTGCTCTCTATGATACGGTCCGCCAATGTGGACTTTCCATGGTCTATATGTGCAATGATACAAAAGTTTCTGATTTTACTTTGATCGACTGTCATTGCTAAACTCCTTCTCGCCGTCTTCTTTGTTTGTTTCCGTGTAACATTTTATCCTATTTTTCAAATCTTTTCAACACGAAACATAGAAAAATGTCTGCACTTCAAGTTGAAATACAGACATTATCCTGGTTTTATTTTTGTTGTCATTTCATTTTTTCTAATTCAGACGACCGATATCCTCCACAATGCCCCGCATCTGCTCTTTTGATGTAACGCCCCGCGCAGCTTCTAATACCTGGCGTTTTTCTGCATCTGTCATCCGCCCGAAATTCTCAAGCGCCCTTTCATTCATCGACATCTGAAATGCAAGTCCTATGGGCATATCCTTATTATTTTCCATCAGAACCACCCCCACATCTTCCCGATCCAGTAGATCAGTCCTAACACCCACGAACTGAATATCCCGTATAAAATGACCGGTCCCGCGATCGTAAATATTTTACAGCCGATCCCAAATACCTGTCCTTCTTTCTGAAATTCAATCGCCGGCGCCGCAACACCGTTTGCAAATCCTGTAATCGGCACAAGAGCGCCGGCGCCGCCCCAGTTTGCAATCGACGGGTATATATTAAATCCGGTCAGAACAACCGAGATCAGCACCAGGATCATACTGCACCAGCTGCCCGCCGTATCTTTATCCAGACCGTATTTGATACAGGTATTTAAAATCAGTTGTCCCAACGTGCAGATGATTCCGCCGGTCACAAAGGCTTTTGCCATATTTGCCCAAAGATTGTGCGTCGGAGTGACTTCTTTCACATAACTGTTATACTTTTTCTGTAGCTGCTCCTTTTTTTCGTCCATGTTTTCTCCCTTTCTGCACTGCTGTTTTAAAGCTGAACCAGATTACTTTCAGTATGTGCAGATATCGGAATAACTATACATGGTTACATGAGAAATCCCAAAAAAACAAATTCCTGCCATTTGCAAAATTGAAAGGTTCTATTCGTTGTTATATTTTGTGCAGCCAATCCACATATTGCAGCGGAAAACAGCGTAATTTAGCACTGGAAACGAAAAAGGGAATATAGTATAATAAAAACAGAGGAAGTCCCTTTGTATCACTTAAACGACTTTTATTTCAGAAAAACCGGAGGTATCTATGGCAGAAGCACAAAAAAAGGGTTTTCAGGCAGAACTGGTGGAAAATGATCTGAATGCCTGCTGTTTGGGTCAGTCTTGCGGCGAGTGCCGGGAAAAAGACTGCGTCATCGGCTACGCAAAACAATGCATCAGAAATTTTAAACAACATCCCCAAAGAGAAGTGCCGGAAGGCGCCGAACAGATCCCGAACACAGATTTTAAGATTTTTGACGAAGAAGAGCTGGAAACGGCAATCGCACATATTTTAAAAGAATGTAAAGACTGTAAGGAAGATCACATTGACAATTGTATTATCAATGTCATACGCAATTGTTACGAAGTCGGGCTGTTTGGAGACATTCAGCCCTATGAGGGCAGTACACTGCAGTATCTTATCCATATTAAATCCGATTTTCCGGACAGATCGCTTCGAATTGCTGATCTGTATATGGCATAGCCAAAAATACGGATCATTAACCGGTATCCAAAGCGGGCAGGGAACTTTCTTTCCCTGCCCGCTACGCTACATATACACTTCAGGCAAAATGTACCGCTTAAAACCGATCATTCCCGATACAATGGTGAATTAAGCAACTGTTTTTTAATCTCTTGTCTCAATCATAAGCAGGGTTCCCGTCGAAAACAGAATCTCTGCCTGTTCTCCAACAATCTCATTGCTGATTCCAAGAGAGTTGCCGCCGGTGAATGTATGATCCGTCAGCGGGTACTTCATTCCGCGCAGTGTCACACCTGTCACATCGCCCATATATGGGATCAGAGAGACATAGGCGCCATACTGGTCCTCTTTTCTGAGCACGACGCTTTGATTTATCATGCGAATCCGATTGTGTGAGTCAAGAATTGTCATCGGCACATGTTCCTGCAGCCCAATCAAAAGAAGCGAAATATTCGCCAGAACATGATCCAGCCGCGTTCCTGTGACGCCAAGAAGCGTAATGCGCTCAGTTCCGAGACGCAATGCTATTCTGACCGCCGCCTCCGTATCGGTGTCATCCTTGACCGGATTCAGCTCAAAAAAACGAATCCTGCTGTCACGTCTGTAATCATCTGCGATTTCTTTTGCTACAGAATCAAAATCCCCAATTACGATATCCGGCCGCAGCTGCTGCCGATACAGAAACTCAAGTCCAAAATCGGCGGCTATCAGACAATCCGGCTTTTCCTGCTTCAAATAGCGGGCTGCAAAGTCCGCTTCCACCATACCGCCCGCTACAATCACTGCATGTTTCATACTCCCCCCATGTTGCGGCACTGCCGCAGCTTACTCCATTGTGTCATGCTGCGAAATTTTTTCCAAAAATGATTTCACATTCTGCATGATCTCACCGTTAAAAATCTGGCTGCCTGACACAATGATATTTGCGCCCGCCTCCAGCAACGCGTCAAGATTGGCCAGTGTGATACCGCCGTCCACTTCTATCTCTGTTTTCAGCCCCCGCTGCCGCAGCATTTTTTTCAGATCCCGCACCTTCTCTATCGTATAGGGGATCAGCTGCTGACCGCCGGTACCCGGATTTACTGTCATCACAAGCACCATGTCCGCTTTTTCGAGGACATATTCCACCGCACAAAGCGGCGTAGCCGGATTGACGGCAACGCCTGCCCGCAATTTCTGCGCATGTATCTCTTCGATTGTATGATCCAGATGTTTTGTGCTCTCGGCATGAACCGTAATCAGATCTGCGCCTGCCGCGGCAAAATCCCTGACATAACGGATCGGTTCCTCAATCATCAGATGCACGTCAAAAATACGGTCGGTACATTTGCGAATCGAACGTATCAACGGCAGCCCAAATGAAATTGACGGTACAAACATCCCGTCCATCACATCAATATGGACATACTGGGCGCCTGCCGCATCCAGACAGGCGATCTGCTCCCCCAGCTTTGAAAAATCTGCCGACAGTATCGACGGTGCTAAGCAATTCATAATTTCCTCCAAATTGTACGCGTCTATCCGCTTTAATATTTTTTCGCCTGCTTTAATTCTTCATAGAAAAGCCTGTAATTTTCATAGCGCATTTTGCTGATTTTTCCCCTGGCAAGCGCCTCTTTTACCCCGCAGTCCGGCTCGCCGATATGGCTGCATCCGCCAAATCTGCAGAATTTTTCATACTCCGCAAATTCCGGATAAAAATGTTTTAATTCTTCCTTTTCAATCCCAAACAGATCCAGTGTGGAAAAGCCGGGCGTGTCCGTAATATAGGTGTCGCCGCAAACCGGAATGATCTGCGAATGACGCGTTGTATGACGCCCGCGCGCAATCTTTCTGCTGATCTCCCCCGTCTCCATCTGTACTCCGTCCTGCAGACAGTTGATCAGCGACGATTTTCCGACGCCGGACGGCCCTGCAACGGCCGACGTCTTATGGGCTAAAACAGCCTGCAGTTCCTCCAATCCGTCTCTCTCTCCTGCGCTTGTCTGTACAATGCGGTATCCGCACGCACGGTAGACTTCCGAAAACGCATTTAACTCGCGTCTGTCTGCAAGATCTGTCTTATTAAAGCAGATTGCCGCCGGCACATTCTGATACTGCATCATAATCAGAAAACGATCAAGCAGATTAAAATTCGGTTTGGGATCGGCGGCCGCAAATATTACAAGCGCCTGGTCAACATTGACAACGGCAGGACGTATCATACTGTTTTTCCGCGGCAGAATCCGCGCAATATTTCCTGTCTTTTCCGCCGCATCCAAAACCGTAATCTCCACATTATCTCCTACGGACGGTTTCATCTTCTGATTGCGGAAAATACCTTTCGCCCTGCATTCATAAGTTGCATCGCCTGCGACATGCACATAATAAAACCCTGCGATCCCCTTTACAATTTTTCCTTCCATATTGTTACGTTTCCGGCGTAAAGCTTACATTCTGTGACTCGGTATTGAGAACGTCCCCGTTTAAATCCAGCCAGGAAATTTCAAGCTTGCCGGTTTTGGAAAATATCCCGTTTTTCTGCAGCGAAAGTCCGTCCGATCCAAATTTGGAAATCCCCTGGCCAAGCCATTGCTCCAGCAGATTACCCGCGGAATCATAAAGCGCGATATCTGCTCCCGATACCTGCGAGGTATCCGACGGCAGTTTGATCAGTGCCTTGAATTTGTAGGTAGTCGGCTGCACCTCCTGAGGCGGCTCAGGCCCGTCGCTGATCGTAATCGTAATCGCAGTGCCCTTTTCCACCTGTTTTCCGCCGGCGATACTCTGTCCCATTACAATTCCTTTGTCAACCGAGTCGCTGTACGCATGGTTTACCGTGACAACAAAGTCCGCAAGATGTCTTCTTGCGCTCTCCTCGTCCGCATAAATCTTTGTAAAATCCGGAACCGTGACAGATTCTTTTCCGCGGCTTATTTTAAGCGTCACAAGATCGCCCTTTTTCCCCTGGCTGCCGCCCTCCGGCGACTGTGAAATCACAAATCCCTCCTGCACGCTGTCACTGTAGTCATAAGCCTTATCTACTTCAAAATTAGCTGATTTCAGTTCGCTCTCCGCATCCGTCACATTTTTCCCCTGCACATTTGGTATGGATACGCTGCCTTTACCGCTGCTTACGACAACCAGAACCGTTGTATGTTCTTCCACATTTTCATCTACGTCAGGAGTCTGGCTCACGATCTGTCCGACCTCATATTCGTCGGAAGAAGTCGTACCGTTTTCTTTGATGCCAAGCTTTTTATTGTTCAGTATAATCTGTGCCTCCTCCAGTGTCTTGCCCAGGACACTGGGAACCTGCACACCGCTTTCCACCGAAGGTGTCTGTGAAGAAGCCGGCGTATTCTGCGAATCGCCGGACTCCGGCTGTGATTCGCTGCTCATTGTCGTCCCGGTCTGCGTCTGAGACTCCGATTCATCTGAATCCGGACTTTTCCCGGAAAATCCTCCGAACAGATTGACCACAAGAAATATGATAATGCCTACGATTACCAGCGCCGCCGCAATACCCATAATGGTGATCGCTTTTTCCATTCCGGGATTGATATCGTCCTCGATCTCATCCCCGTCCTCCTCTTCCTCCACCGGCTGTGTATGCGGCGTATGCGAAACAGGCGGCTGCGGGCGCGCAATGTTCTGCGGAATTTCATCGCCGCGCACACGTATGCTTTCTGTCTCTTTTTTTATCTGATGCAGATCCGTATCTTTCATAATACGTGTCTTATCCTGATTTACGATTGGCGCCATCACCACAAAATCCTCATCCGGATTTGTGAGTGCATGCCTCAAATCATTGAGTACGGCTGAAATGGATTCATATCTGCGGTCGGGATTTTTCTGCGTACATTTTAAGATGATCTTTTCCAGGCTGATCGGCAGGTTTGGCGCATAAGTACTCGGTACCACCATTTCTTCCTGCAGGTGCTGGATTGCAACCGCAACTGTCGTATCTCCGTCAAACGGAACACGGCCTGTCACCATCTCATACATCACAATACCAAGCGAATAAATATCGCTCTTCCCGTCTACAAAACCGTTCCTGGCCTGCTCCGGCGAAGAATAGTGAACCGATCCCATCACATCCGAATGGATCGTATTCGATGTGGCAGCTTTCGCAATGCCAAAATCGGTCACTTTTACTTTCCCTTCTGTTGAAATAATAATATTCTGAGGCTTGATGTCACGGTGAATAATATTTTTGGAATGGGCTGCTTCGATCCCGCGGCCCATCTGGATGGCGATACTGATCGCTTCTTTAAACGAAAGCTGGCCTTTCTTTTCAATATATGTCTTTAGTGTAATGCCCTCGACATATTCCATGACAATATAATGAATGCCGTTTTCACTGCCTACGTCATAAATATTGACGATATTCGGATGTTCAAGCCCTGCAGCCGACTGCGCTTCCGTACGAAATTTCGTCACAAAATTGATATCTTCCGAAAACTCCGCCTTTAAAACTTTAATTGCGACAAACCGACCCAATGTCAGGTCTTTTGCTTTATACACATCGGACATTCCGCCGGCTCCGATTTTTCCTATGATCTCATAGCGATCCGCTATATAATTCGTTGATAACATGAATAACCTCCAAAATCAATCAGCACTGCGGTAATATTATCCCGCCCGCCATGCTCATTAGCCGTCCCGACTAATTTTTCCGTCATCTCAACTATGTCGCGCTGCCCTAATACAATACGCCGGATTTCCTCATCATCCACCATATTGGTCAGGCCGTCCGTACACATCAGGATCATATCACCCGGGGTTAATGACGTCTCAAAAAAATCTATCATAACTTCCGGCATAACGCCGATCGCCCTTGTAATGATATTTTTATCCGGATGCTCTCTTGCACGCTCCTTATCCATCTCACCGAGCCGAACCATTTCCTGCACAAGGGAATGATCCCTTGTCACCTGCGTAATCTCTTCATTATTTATAATGTAGAGGCGGCTGTCCCCGACATTCGCCGTATACAATATACTGCCCTCAATCACTGCGGCAACGATCGTTGTACCCATATCACCTTTTTCCTCGTCGATGGCTGCCTCCTCAAAAAGCAGGTAATTTGCCTCCTGGATCGCTTCGCGCAGGACGGCAATCGGTTCTTTCTTTGCGGCATGAACTGCATATTCCACAACCTGCTCCACCGTAAATCTGGATGCATAATCCCCCGCTCTGTGGCCTCCCATTCCGTCCGCCACCAGAAAGAGGTTCGGCAGATTGCCGACGGCCGTCTCTGAAGTATAGAAATAATCCTGATTCACGTCACGCTTCCTGCCGACATCCGTCATGGAAAACGTCTTCATCCTGTTCCCGCCTTTCTCCTTAGCTTGTCAAATAGTGACTTTTATACAACAAATTATTCTAGCATATCTATTGGAAAAGAACAAGTATCAAAAATGTTCCGTCCTTTCTATTTTCATTAATAAATCCTTAATTCTTATTTATTATATGCCGTCCGGCCCTGTTCTATCAATATTATTCCTGATACGGCTCTGCTGATTTCCTTTGGGGCTGCGCGCAAAAACAGGGCTATCTCATGAAGAAATAACCCTGTTTCCCCTGTTAAAGGTCAAATATATCTTTCAGCCCTTTTTTCTTTTTTGTTTTCCCGGTTTCCGTTTTCTCTTTGGAAAACGCCCTGTTTAAAGAGTCTCCTGTCAGCGCGTCAAACTTGCGAAGGGCCTCTTTCGCCTCTCCGTTTAATCCTGTCGGAACCTGAACAACAAGCGTTACATACTGGTCGCCGCGCACAGCTTTATTGCGCAGCGACGGCACGCCTTTGCCTTTTAAGCGAATCCTGGTATCTGTCTGTGTCCCCGGTTTTACCTCATACAAGACATCCCCGTCCACCGTATTGATCCGGATCTCCCCTCCGAGAGCTGCCTGCGCATAAGTAATCGGCGCCGTCGAATAAATATTCATATCCTGACGCTGGAAAACCGGATGTCTGGAGACAACAACTTCCACAAGAAGATCTCCTCTTGGGCCGCCGTTTGAACCCGGTTCCCCTTTTTCGCGGATACGCACACTCTGCCCATTGTCAATTCCCGCAGGAATTGACACTTTGATTTTCTTTTTACTGGAGACATAACCGCTTCCGCGGCATTCCGGACACTTGTCACGCACAATTTTTCCTGTGCCGTTACAGTCCGGACAGGTCTGCACATTCTGTACTGTCCCAAAAAACGACTGCTGCGTAAACACCACTTTTCCTTTTCCGCCGCATTTACTGCAATTTTCCGGAGAAGTGCCGGGCTTTGCGCCCGAGCCATGGCAGGTCTTACACTCATCCTTTAATACCATTTCAATCTCTTTTTCACATCCAAATACTGCCTCTTCAAATGTAATGCGCACGCTGGTTCTTAAATTTGCGCCTTTCATCGGCCCGTCATTTGCACGCCTCCTGGCGCCGCCGCCAAAGAAATCTCCGAAAATATCTCCGAAAATATCCCCCATATCCATACCGGAAAAATCAAAACCGCCGCCACCACCGCCGCCGTCAAAGGCGGCATGGCCAAACTGATCATACTGTCTTCTTTTTTCCGCATCACTGAGCACGGCATAAGCTTCCTGCGCTTCTTTGAATTTTTCCTCACATTCTTTATCCCCCGGATGCATATCCGGATGATATTTTTTGGCAAGACCGCGGAATGCTTTTTTTATATCGGCATCGGATGCATTTTTTTCCACACCTAAAACCTCATAATAATCTCTCTTATCCGCCATGACTTCCTCCCGTATTTTTTCACGAATCTCTCATAGGGACGCCTGCGTGCATATTTAAAGGTTTTTGGGCGTTAACGCCCAAAAACCTTACTATCATCCGCGCCCTATATGGCATTACATGCACGATTCAGACTTCTTTAAAATCTGCATCTACAACATCGTCATCTGCCGGATTTGACTGCTGTGCACCGCCCATATTGCTCATATCCGGGCCTGCCCCCTGTGCTCCCTGCGCCTGTGTCTGCTCATACATTTTAGCAAATACTTTCTGTGCGCTCTGTGTCAGCTTCTCCTGTAAAGATTTCAGTTCAACTACATCGGATTCCGTCATCTCCTCGGCATTCTGATGCGCATCCAGGAATGCTTTTACGGCATTCACATCCGCTTCTACCGCAGATTTGTCCGCCGGATCCAGATTAGCCCCTACCTGATCTAATGCCTGCTGTGTCTGGAATACGAAAGAATCCGCATCGTTTCTTGCATCAATGGCTTCTTTTCTCTTTTTATCCTGTGCCTCGTACTCCGCTGCCTCACGAACGGCCTTATCAATCTCATCATCCGACATATTGGATCCTGCCGTAATTGTGATATGCTGCTCTTTCCCGGTTCCGAGATCTTTCGCGGATACATTTACAATACCGTTTGCATCAATATCAAATGTCACCTCAATCTGCGGTACACCGCGGCGTGCCGGCGGGATTCCGTCGAGGCGGAACTGCCCGAGCGACTTATTATCCCTTGCAAACTGACGCTCGCCCTGTACCACATTGATATCTACCGCCGTCTGATTGTCTGCCGCCGTGGAAAAAATCTGACTTTTCTTTGTCGGAATTGTCGTATTTCTCTCGATCAGCCTTGTCGCAACGCCTCCCATCGTCTCAATCGACAGAGAAAGCGGTGTAACGTCGAGCAGTAAGATTTCCCCTGCGCCCGTATCTCCGGCCAGCTTTCCGCCCTGAATAGACGCTCCGATTGCAACGCATTCATCCGGATTTAAGGACTTGCTCGGCTCTTTTCCTGTCAGCTGCCTTACTTTATCCTGTACCGCCGGAATACGCGTAGAACCGCCGACTAATAATACCTGGCCAAGATCCGAATTGTTGAGGCCGGCATCTCTCATCGCATTCTGAACCGGAACGGCTGTCCGCTCCACCAGATCATGTGTCAGCTCATCGAATTTTGCCCTTGTCAGATTCATGTCAAAGTGCTTTGGCCCCTCCGCTGTCGCGGTGATAAACGGGAGGTTAATATTTGTTGTCGTTGCAGAAGAAAGCTCTTTCTTTGCTTTCTCAGCCGCCTCTTTCAACCGCTGAAGCGCCATCTTGTCTGCCGACAGATCAACGCCCTCCGCTTTCTTAAATTCATCAATCATCCACTGTGTAATCTTGTTGTCAAAATCATCGCCGCCAAGACGCGTATCGCCGTTTGTCGCGAGAACCTCGATAACACCGTCGCCGATTTCAATAATGGAAACGTCAAACGTACCGC
>CAMUHN010000047.1 GCA_947088675.1 uncultured Roseburia sp. | reverse complement strand
CGCAGGAACCGGAACATAAGCACAGTTATGAAGCGGTCATAACCAGAGAGCCGACGTGTATGGAGGCGGGAGAAAAAACATTTACCTGTAACTGCGGGGAGAATTATACAGAGCCGGTGGCGGCAAAGGGTCATCAGGAAGTGATTGATGAGGCAAAAGAGCCGACGCAGACAGAACCGGGAAAGACGCAGGGAAGCCACTGCGGCATATGCCATGAGGTACTGAAAGAGCAGGAAACAATCCCTGCAACAGGAAAGCCGCAGGAACCGGAACATAAGCACAGTTATGAAGCGGTCATAACCAGAGAGCCGACCTGCTCAGAGGAGGGGATCAGAACCTGCGTCTGCAGCTGCGGAGCCCATTACGCGGAAGCTATTGCGAAAAAGGCGCACAGCTATACGGAAGTCTGTGTTCCTGCAGCACCGCATGTAAACGGCAAAGTCCAAAAAGTGTGCGGACTCTGCTTTGATACAACAGAGATTTCCGTAATTGAAAGTCCTGCAAAGATGACGCTGAATAAAACAGAATTTGTTTATGATGGAAAGGTAAAGAAGCCGACTGTGGCAGTATCAGACGCAAAAGGCAATGTGCTTACAGCTGAGAAAGATTATCGTGTGACTTATTCCGGCGGAAGAAAAAATCCTGGAATTTACAAAGTCAAGGTTTCATTCCTTGGAAAATACACCGGCACGATGACAAAGACGTTTACCGTAAATCCAAAGAAAACAAGTCTGAAAAAAGTGACGGCCGGGTCCGGCGCTGTTCAGGCAGCATGGAAGAAGCAGACAGCACAGATAGACGGATACCAGATTCAATATTGTACAAAAAGTAATTTCAAAGGAAAAACAGCAAAAATAATTCCTTTGAAAAAGAGTCTGACAGCGAAAAGAATTTCAGGATTAAAAGGCGGACAGAAATATTATATTCGGATACGTACTTACAAGACAGTAAAAGCAGACGGAAAAAAGAAAACGTTATATTCTGGCTGGTCAGGCAAAAAGAGCGTGCGAACGAAAAAATAGAGAAAGAAGAGAAAGGACGCTTCCGTATGTGAAGCGTCCTTTCTCTGATCATACAGATTAGTGTGTCTCACACATGAACAAAATTCACGTTGCAGATATGAATCGCAGCGAAGCTGCGACATGAGGGATGTCGTTTGTTTCCATGGAAAGTTTCCTTGACATTTTGATCGGATGTGTTATAATTCGTGTATGGAAAGGAAACTTTCCGCGAAAGGGGGACAGTGTGAAAAATCGTTTAGAAGAATTACGCAGGGAAAAAGGGATCAGGCAGGAGGAATTGGCCGCGGCAATGGAAGTTTCCAGACAAACCATTGGTTCACTGGAGAACGGCAGATATAATCCGTCACTGATTCTGGCATTCAAACTGGCGCAGTATTTTGGGTTAACCATCGAAGAAATATTTATCTATCAGGAGGAGAAGAAATGAAAGCAAACATGGAAAAGAAATATAAAGCGGTTTCGGCTGTATGGGCAGTTTTGGGCGTTCTTTTTTTGGCCGGTGCATTTGCAGTGTTTTTGATGCGGCATGATATGCCCCAGATTCCGGGAGCAGAACTTGCGCATATTGGTTTTTTGATTGTCGGCATTCTTTTTTTGATCATATCAATCGCCGTTTACAATATGGCAAAAGAGAAAGATGCGATGATCGAAGAAAAGGATGAACGGTCACAGATTATTTCAGGGAAAGCAGGCAATACGGCGTTTTTCATCCAGACGGTTCTTATTGTCAGCGCACTTTTTCTGCTCTGTTTTATGGGATTTACAAATGTACCCGTGATGATTTCCTTACTGTGTATAGTTGCCGCAAGCGTTTTGGTTTATGTTATTTCGGTTGTTTACTATAAACAAAAAATGTGAAAGGGCAAAGCCCCGATTATTTTTTCTGTCGGCCGGTTTGGGCCAGGCGGCCGGGATGCTGCGGTCTGTGATTTATATAGAACCTGACGGAAAATTTGCATTGATTCTGGTTTCGTATTCGGCTATAATCTGGGTAGAAGAGGAGGATGGGTCAATGGAATTATACAGGGAAATTGATTTGCAGACAGAAGAAATGCTGCTCGCCATGCTTTTAAACGGAACGGTTTCGGGGAAACTGAAGTGGGAAGAACTTGATTATTCCCCGATTTCTTTTGTGAACGGGGATATGCAGACGGGGGAGCCGGCATATCTCTCCCAGATGTTTGCATTAAAAACAAACGTTCGTGGGATACAATATGAGTTGGAATTGCTGGAGCAGATTACGCTTTCATCCGGCATGGGGGATATTACCGGAACATTAATCTGTCAGGGCGATGTGTGGGAGAAATATGATTTTGCACTTTCATATGACGAGCGCTATGAGGAGGCGGACGCAGGACAGTTAAAGGAAATGTTCAAGGATACGACAGTTGCGAAACTGGCCGATGCTGTAGTGTCTGTTTTTGACGGTACAGATGCATTAAAAACAGGTTTTTCTTACGCTTCCTATTACAATGAAAAACAGATTGATCCGAAGTGGCAGAGGATGCCGCTGACAAAACTCGGACAGAGACTGATGGAGGAGAAAAGCATGAAAGAGTTCCATCAGATCATACTGGATTTGGAATATCGGAACCGGCTGATGGAGCTGCGGGGCATTATGCCGTAAACTGTGCTATGCGCCATTCGTGGGAAAAGAAGCTGTACCGCAGGGAGAAATTTTTTTCTGTTCCGCAGATTGTGGCTGTGCAGGAGAAATTTATGCCCACTTTATTTTTGTCCTGGTTGTCGCTTAACACTTTATTTATGGTGACAGTCACAATTTCTCCTGTCCGGTCGGCAAACCGGAACCAAAGCGGTGTGATTTTACCATTTGTATCAGTACAGGAAATCATCTGTACCGGAATATCTACGCACAAAATACTTTCCATGAGAAGTCTCCTCTTGTTCCTGACATTCAGTGACAGGAACAGCATAACACGACGAACGTGCGTTTTGCAAATGGGAAACGAAAGAAAATATGGAAGAGTCTGGCAGCAGTTTTCTAAAGTATTCTTTGCCCTGCATACTCGGAAATGATTTCTTTACTCTTTTTTACAAATTGAAAGCCTGCACTTTCATAGGTGCGCTGTGCAGGAACGCAAACTTCATTTGTCCAGACAGCGATCTTTTTTGCCCCTTGCGCAATAATGCGCCGAACCGCCTCTCGCATTTGCCTTTTCCCGTATCCTTTTCCTTTGTGTTTTGTCAAAATACAGTTGTGTCCGACTTCTGCTGAATCGGGCAGGTTTGTCGGATTCCAGGAAACAAACCCGACAGGTTTTTCCTCTAAGACAGTCATAAATCCAATGAAATCAGCAATATGGGGAAAAATAAAAGATTCAATCCGGTAAAAATAAAAAACCGAAACCCCCCTGCATATAAGGGCTTCGGAATTTCGGGTTGGGCTATTCTATTAAAGAATAAGCAGTTCCTAGGGGAATCGAACCCCTGTTTCCGCCGTGAGAGGGCGGCGTCTTAACCGCTTGACCAAGGAACCGGACAACTGTTATTATAGCATGATGAAAAAAAAATGCAAGTGTTTTTTGTAAAAAAATAAAAAAAATTTTAATAGACCATTTTGTACGGAAATGATTGAATTTTTCCTTAAAATATGGAAAAATGCATATAGAGGTAGTGTGAGAAGAACGTCTAAAGTTCGCAGCAAAGGCTGCTTCACTAAGAAGTACTAAATCTCACACGTGAACAAAGTTCACGTTGCAGATATGAGTCACAGCGAAGCTGCGGCATGGAGGTTAGCGTGATAAAAAAACGCGGCAGAGAAAACAGGAAAGGCAAATGGTGAAATCGTGATAAAACGCAGATATGTCAGGATAAGGCAGATGCAGGAAGGGATGCGCATCGACCAGGTGGTAAAAGACAGACTGGACCGGACGCTGATTGCAAGAGGCACGGTATTGGATGTATATATGATCGAGTACCTGCAAAAACTCGGCGTGTCGGGAATTTACATACAGGAGGGCGAGGAAGAGCCGGAACCCGAGAAGAAAAAAGAGGAAGCGCCGCTTAAGCCGGAAGTCAGTCAGAAAGTGAATAAGCTGCGCGTGGCCGATCCGGTCAAGGTAAGCCTGAAGGAGAGTGTAAAAAAACGAGTGTCAGCCGGAATCCAGTATCTGTATAATAATACAGAGGCGCAGGGATTTTCGGAGATGACAAACAATATCACAGGCGAGCTGATGCGGGCAATCAATGACAACAATGCGATCGCAGTAGATATCAACCTTTTAAAAATGAGCGACGAGTATACGTTTAAGCACAGTGTGGACGTTGCAACGCTCGCCATGATTGTTGCGAAAAAGCATGGCATGAAGCGGGAGGATATCTATAATATCGGGATTGCGGGGCTTTTGCATGATATGGGCAAATCAAAGATTCCGACCGAGATCTTAAACAAACCGGCAAAGCTTGACGATGCCGAATTTGCGATTATGAAGCAGCATCCGCTGCTCGGCTATGCCATTCTGAAAGATAAAAAAGAGTTTTTGCCGGGAATTTCGCTCGCGGTTCTGCAGCATCACGAAAAAATGAACGGAAAAGGATATCCGTTGGGGCTGACCGAAGATAAAATCTGTGATTACGCCAAAATCTTGTCAGTTGTGGACGTCTACGACGCACTTGTAACAGAGCGTCCTTATAAAAAGGCGATGACGCAGCGCACAGCCATCGAACTGATTATGTCAATGACAGACGAGCTTGACCTTGCCTCAATGAAAACGTTTTTTTCCAGTGTTATTCTGTATGCGGTAGATACAAATGTTACGTTAAGCAACGGGGAAGAGGCGCGTGTCGTAAAAAACAATCCGGAGACAGTGCTGCGGCCGGTAGTCGTGGGCATTGAGTCCGGCAATGTATATGATCTGGCAAATGATATCAACTGTGCCAATATTATTATATTGTAAGAAAGGCAGTTATTTATCCATGAGAAAAACCAGAATAAGACATAGAAGAAAATGGCCTGCAGTCGTATTTTTTATGCTGATCTTCGCTGTGACGGCCGGAATATTTTTTCCTGAGAAATTAAAGAATGACAAAGATGCGACGGATGCCGGCGGGATTGCGGATACGGGCGGATTTGCGTCCATGGAAAATCTGACGCTTTCCCGCTATAAAGAATACACACATGATACGGCCGGCCATGAGAACGGTATTTTTGAATACGATGGGGACGGAAATCTGGTTGCTTACGAGTCATCGCAATGTGCCCAGACAGACGGCGCATGGCTTCGGAAGATCAGTAAATCGGAGTTTTCGCAGAGCGAAACGCTTTCGGAACGCGCTCTGCTTTACAATGGAGAGCAAAAACCGGTAAATGAGGCAGTTTACCGGAACGGGAAATTGGTTTCGCTCACGCGGTGCTCTTATTATGATGGAAAGGTTGCCAGGATCACTGCAAATATCGGGGCGGACGGCGCCGCAGAGTCCTATGATGTAACGATTTGTATGGATAACGAGGAGCAGGAGAAACTGGCGGAATATTATTATAATGCAGAAGGCACGCTGGATCGGTATACTTATACCTGTCATGACGAAAAAGGACGGGCTGTTTTCAGCCAGTACGGAACGGACGCGTCCGGCGAGACTCCGTCAAGAGAGCTGACGATCCGATATAACGATGAAACACACACAAGCAGGGAGGAGTCGTTTGTTCCGATCGGACATTTAAATCAATATCAGAAAAATACATATAACAGTGAAAACGAGCTGATTTGCGGTCTGCGATACGGCCACAGGTTAAACGGAGGTCCAAAAGACGTTACCGATGAAGATATGATTCTAAACGAGGGATACTGGGCGGATTACAGCGGAGGAAAACCGATCTGGGAAATGCAGTATGGCTATAACCGTTTAAAATCCTTTGATCTGTATTGTTATAATATGACACAGGATCTGACGCTGCATTTTTCGTATGAGACAGATAATAACGTCGCGCACCGCAGGCTGCATCGATTTGAATATGACGGCGGCGGACATTTGACAGGCGAATACATATACCGTGTGGGAAAAGAAGATTTCACATTTCAAAGGGATGACGGTACGTATACGGTGGTGTCGTTTTATCAGGAGAGCGGCAGCATATCGACGATCACTTACTATTATGCCGACGGCCATATTGACGAACAGTATTCCTTTCTCGACCAGGGCAAAATGCTCTGGCACGACGTCTATTCCTATGAGCGGCCCGGTCAGGCAGGGACGGTTCCGTTTGAGACGGTCATCTATCGCGGCGATGTGGAGGGAAATCTTCTTGATACGCTAAAAAGCGGAAAAATGTAAGAGATGTGGAGGAAAAAAGGCGCTATGGCATTGATTGGAATAGATCTGGGAACAACAAACAGTCTTGCTGCGGCTGTGAAAGACGGAAAAGTGCAGTTGATCCCAAACGCGTTCGGGGAGTACCTGACGCCGTCTGTAGTGAGCTTTGATGAAGACGGCGAAGTATTTGTCGGAAAGATAGCAAAAGAGATGCTGATTACAAGGCCGAAAGAAACCTTTCTGGAATTTAAGCGGAATATGGGAACAGATTACCTGTACCGCGTGGGAGAACGGGAGTACCGTGCGGAGGAACTGTCCGCATTTTTGCTGCGGCGATTGAAAGAGGATGCGGAACAGTTTCTGCAGGAACCGGTGACAGAAGCGATTATCAGCGTTCCGGCATATTTTGACGACGATAAGCGCTGTGCGACAAAAAATGCCGGAAAACTGGCGGGTATTACAGTGGAGCGCCTGATAAATGAGCCGTCTGCAGTCGCACTGCACCATCATCTGAATGAAAACATTATGGAGACGTTTGTCGTGTTTGATTTCGGAGGAGGAACGCTTGACGTATCGCTTGTCGACGCGTTCGACAATGTTGTGGAAATCCGGGCTGTAGCAGGAGATAACCGGCTGGGCGGAAAAGATTTTAACGAAGTGATTGCGGCGGAGTTTTACCGCAGAAACGGGTTTTTGCCGGAGGACTTTTCGCCGGAAGAGCGGGGGATGATACGCAAGGAGGCGGAACAGCTGAAAATTGCGCTTTCCACAGAAAAAGAAGCAGTGCGGACCTTTTTGCTGAACGGAAAGGAACATACCATGCGTCTTACCAATCAGGAACTGATTCATTGTGCAGTCGACCTGTTTAAACGGATGTCCGCTCCAATCCAGAAAGTGATCAACGATGCCGATATTTTGCCGGAGGAGATTGACAGGATCATTCTTGCGGGCGGCTCGTCGAAAATGCCGGTTGTCAGACAGTATATCGAGAGCCTGATGGATGTTCCTGTCGTGATAGATGAAAAACCGGACGAAAGTATTGCGCTCGGCGTCGGAATGGCGGCCGCGATTAAGGAGCGCACCGGTGATCTGCGCGATATCATTCTGTCGGATATCTGTCCGTTTTCCCTTGGCATTGCATTGTTTGACGGCAGCTTTTCGCCGATTATCGAGCGAAATGATACGCTTCCGTGCAGTCGCACCAGACATTATGTCACGGTGTATGATAACCAGACAAAACTGGACGTTCATATTTATCAGGGAGAAAATCTGATGGCAAGAGATAATCTGCGTCTGTGCGAAATGCAGCTTTGCGGCCTGCCGAAAGCGAAAGCGGGAGAAGTCGGCGCTTCTGTTACATTTTTATATGATATCAATGGGATTTTGGATATCCGGATCGAAGGAGGCGGCCAGACGCAGCATAAAGTGATCATCAATAAAAATGTCGGGTTGTCGGACGAACAGGTAGAAGAGCGTGTGAAGATACTGCAGAAGCAGTCGCTGCACCCGTTTGGACGTGAACGGGACCGGCTGTTAATCGAGCGGGCGCAGCGCGTGTATATGGAATCGGATAAAGAGACGCGGGAGATGATCGCGCGTATGCTCTGTTCATTTAAGAATGCGCTTGAAAGACGCGTTTCTGCTGAAGTAAGAGAAAATTATGTAAGGCTTTCACTCTGTCTGGAAGCGGTTGAAAACCGCAAATTCCGGTTTGAGGAGTTTGACGAAAATTTTTTTGACAGCGGGGACGGGGTTGGGGAAGACGGAGAATAGACGAGATGAAATATAAGACGATGTGGGATTGGCTTGGCATACCGCAGACAGACGAAATTGCGGCGATCAAAAAGGCATTTGCAGACAAATCGAAAGAATATCATCCCGAGGAGTTTCCCGAGGAGTTTCTGGCGCTGCAGAAAGCGTATCATGCGGCAATGGCATATGCAAAAGCGCAAAAGAGGGCGGCGGAAAACGTATCTGTCTCTCAGGCAAATCAGGCGGCCGGCCGGCAGGAGGAAGCGCAGTCAGATAAGCGTTTGGAAGCGGCCGGCAGGGTGGAAAGGGAGGCGGCGCGGCGTACCGTCGAAAGCGGCCGTTTGGAAGCGGGGCGGCGGCAGGAAAATTCGGGCCGGCAGAAGACACCAAAACGCCGGTCAGATGCAGCAGATTGCCGGACAGGGGAAAGACGGCAGGGCGCGGCTGCGTTTAATTATGACGCAGTGGAGCATGAGCTGGAAAAAGAGCGCTGGGAGACGCTGATTGCTGAGTTTGTCAATATCGGATACAGTACGTTTTTGCGAAACAGCCTGGAATGCTGGCAGTTTTTTTTCGGACAGGAAAAGTATCAGGAGCTGTTGTGCCAGACTGTCACATGGAAAGAGATTATTTATCAGATCAGACTGATCAACGGCTGGGCGCGGCAGACAATCCTTTACTTTGAGGCCTGTATGCATCAGCATCTGGCTGGGCGCGTTTTGCCGGAAGATTATCCTGTATTTCCGGGATGGATGAAGCGCAGGCGCTTTCATCTTACAGAAAAGATCAAAACATCTGTGAAGCTGCAGGCGTGCACAAAAGAGCAGGAGCTGGATGCATTTATCCGGGATCAGATCAGACGGCGCACTATGACGGAAAATACAGAAAACGATTATGCCGGTTATCTGGATATTTATCTTTCATATGCCGGGCAGAATCCGCAGGCGGTCGAGTGGTTTCACAAAATGAAATCGGATAAACTGCGCGGTTATCAGATCCTTTTTGTTATTTTTCTGTGCTGTGCCGGGATGACGGGCCTTTTGCTGGCGGGCAGCCTGTCAGACGATGACGATGCCAAAGCGGCAAAACAGGCGGAAAAAAGGATTGAGGATATACGCAGGCAGATAGAATTTGACGGGGACGCCGTCCCGTATCAGGATGAGGAATACAGAGAAGAGATGGACCGCGTGATGGAGGACGCCATAGAAAGTTATGAGACATGGAGGCAGAAGATGGAGGCGTATGATTTTGAGGGGACGGAAACATAGACAAAAATGCCAGTCCTGCAGATAAAATACGGGACTGGCATGTAAGCGTTATCTTTTCTTATATACAATAATCTGCGGCTCCGATCCGCCGCACCCGTATTCGCATACGAGAAGATAATTTTCATCTGCGGCAAGGCCGTAACATCTGTCGCTGTCAGGAATTTCAATTTGATTCCCCCAGTACACATGATTATCTTCGAGTAATTTGACAGACTGTCCGTTTGGCAGCGGATATTCGAGATTGACATAAAAGCCGTTCAGCAGATTCAGGTCATTTACCTGCAGGTCTTTGATTCCGAGCGCGTGAAATTCCGCAATCAGCTCTTCTTTCCTGTTTTTGAATTCTTCGAAACCGCCCTTTTTTATGCAGTTCGCGGCAATACACGTTCCGCCGAAAGGTTGTCCGTCTGTCTTCACGCAGCCGCCGCATTCATCTTTTCGATTGCATTCGCTGCAGCAGTCCACACCGCATATGGATAACATAAATTACCTCCGTCCATTTTTCTGCGAAAAATGGCTTCCTTATTTTTTGTCTTTTGCATCAGAAGCTGTATTTTTGGGAGTCTCGGCAGGTTTCTTCGCCGCATCGGAATTGTTTGCGGATGCGGTCATCGTACACTTGCCGTCGAAGAATGCGTCCTCGTCGATGACAAGCGACCTTGCAGTAATATTGCCGGTCAGTTTTCCGGTTGACATCAGCTCCATTTTTCCACGTACAGAGACATCGCCGTTTACTTTTCCGGAAATAATCGTGCTTTCTGCCGAGATATTGCCGGTCAGCTGCCCGGTCGGTCCGATAATCAGCTGCCGCTGGCAGGTACAGTTTCCGTTCAGGATTCCGTCGATGCGGATGGCGTCCGGTGATTTGATATCTCCGTCAAAGACGGTATTTTCACCGATAATTGTGCTGATCTTTGTTTTTGAATCGTCCGTATGAGCGGAATTTTTGGATTTTCCCATCATGTTATTTGTTTCCTCCTTTTATCCTTTTGCTTCTATAATTGTGAGTGGATCAATGGATTCGCCGTTTTGTGTAACCTGGTAATCCAGCTGCGTGTCGCCGGACTGGATCGTAAAGAGTTCGTCGCCGCTTTTGACCGTCGCCCCTTCCGTGACTTTAACTTCCTGGTCTGCAAGGCACATGTAACGTGTATGGTAGCCGTTTCCATGGTCAATTTCAATGATCACCGCATAAGTATCGTCGCTCCCGACGGTCTGTACGGTACCGTCTCCGGCCGCAACGATTTTTCCGTCTGCCTGCGCATTGATTGTAACATACGGGTGGTCCTGGGCAAACATTGTCGTCATGATGCCGGAGCCAAGACAGGGATAACGGCTGGGAAGCGCTGTATCGGGTTCGGGCGGCGCCTCCTGTTCTTTTGCCGCCTGTGCCTCTTTGGCGGCATTTTCTTCCAGTGTCTGTTTTGCTGTTTCGATTTCGGCGGCAAGAGCCTGTTTCTCCTGATTTAGTTTTTCGTTTTCTTCTCCCAGCTCTTTGATCGTTTGCGCCTGTTCCTCAATCTGCCGGTGCAGGCTGTTCTGATTTTTAAAGTTGTTTGTAAAGATAAAAATCATGACGCCGAATGCAGCGAGGATTGCGAGGAACAGAAAGATCAGCAGCCGCACGGCAAAACGCGAGATATGGAACTGCCGGCTGTTGCTGCCAAGATTGGAGACAAGGAGTATGGAAAAAGATTCTTTGCGTCGGTGGCGCTGTTGCTTTTTGCTGCTGTCGCTTGACATAGGTTCGATCTGATACCCCCCTCAATTATGATATACTATCTATATTCTTTCTTATTTTAACATATTCTTAATAAATGTCAAATCCGTAAATCTGCCGCCGTTCACGGCCGGTTTCTAACTGTAAATAGTGGCGTAATTCTGTCAAAATCGGTATGAAAAGCTGTACATCACGCGCAATATCGTGTATACTATACAGCGTGGCTGGAAAATATTACAGACTGCATTGAAAAATACGTCGGAATGGAGGAAAAAAATGGTTAAAGCAGTAGTTGGAGCTAACTGGGGCGACGAGGGAAAAGGAAAAATCACAGATATGCTTGCGAGGGAGGCTGATATTATTGTACGTTTTCAGGGAGGTGCAAACGCCGGCCATACGATTGTCAACGATTATGGTAAATTTGCACTTCACACATTGCCGTCCGGCATTTTTTATGGTCATACAACAAGCGTGATTGGAAGCGGTGTTGCGTTAAATATTCCGGTCTTATGCAAAGAGATCGAAACGATCGTCGGTCGGGGCGTGCCAAAGCCAAAGATTTTGATATCGGATCGGGCGCAGGTTGTAATGCCGTACCATATTCTTTTGGATCAGTATGAGGAGGAGCGCCTTGGCGGAAAATCGTTCGGTTCTACAAAATCCGGCATTGCGCCTTTTTATTCGGATAAATATGCAAAAATCGGATTTCAGGTCAGCGAATTGTTTGACGATGAGATATTAGAGGAGAAAGCAGCGCGTGTTGCGGAGATAAAAAATGTGCTTTTTGAGCATTTGTACCGAAAGCCGCCGATCTGTCCGGATGAGCTGATTGGTACGCTGCATGAGTACCGCGATATGATTGCGCCTTATGTCTGTGACGTCTCTTTGTTTCTGGAGCAGGCGTTAAAGGAGAACAGGACGATTCTGCTGGAGGGGCAGCTGGGCACGTTAAAAGATCCGGATCACGGGATATACCCGATGGTGACGTCCTCCTCTACGCTTGCCGGTTTTGGGGCGGTTGGGGCCGGCATTGCGCCCTATGAGATCAGACAGGTCATCACTGTCTGTAAGGCATACTCTTCCGCAGTCGGGGCGGGCGATTTTGTCAGCGAGATCTTTGGGGAAGAGGCGGATTTGTTAAGAAAGAACGGCGGCGACGGCGGCGAATACGGCGCCACGACAGGACGCCCGAGACGTGTCGGATGGTTTGACTGTGTTGCCAGCAAATATGGCTGCCGTCTGCAGGGGACGACAGATGTTGCTTTTACAGTGCTTGACGCACTGGGCTATCTGGACGAAATTCCGGTCTGCGTAGGTTATGAGATTGACGGAGCAGTGACGACTGATTTTCCGGTGACGGCGAAATTAAAACATGCAAAACCTGTTTTGAAAGTTTTTCCGGGCTGGAAATGTGATATCCGCGGTATTCGCAGCTATGAAGAGCTTCCCGGAAACTGCAGGGACTATGTGGAATTTATCGAGGGACAGATCGGCTATCCGATTACAATGATTTCAAACGGGCCGAAGCGGGAAGATATTATCTACCGTTCATGCGTGCTGCACTGAGACGGAATGGAGGAAACGATGATCCGAAACGTAATTTTTGACGTGGGAAGAGTGTTGGTGCAATTTGACTGCGAGTCGGCATTAGAACAGCTTGGCGTTACCGGAGCTGCCCAGAAAGCGGTCAGGGCGGCGACAGAGGGTACGAAAGAGTGGGACGAGTATGACAGAAGTGAAAAAAGCGATCCGGAACTGCTTGACGCCATGGTCGCAAACGCGCCGGAATATGAAAAAGAGATCCGCCTTTTCTGGGAGCATATAGGGCTTACGATACGAAAATTCGACTATGCGTCGGATTGGATACGCAGTTTGAAAAAAAGCGGGTATCGTGTCTATATTCTTTCCAATTATTCCACGCACACATATCAGGAGACGAAAGCGGAGCTTGATTTTGTGGACGATGCAGACGGGGCGGTGTTCTCCTTTCAGGTACACAAGATCAAACCGGAGCCCGGGATCTATCAGGCGCTGCTTGAAAAATACGGCCTTTTGGCAGAAGAGTGCGTTTTTGTAGACGACAGGCAGGATAATATAGAGGCGGCAGAAGAGCAGGGGATCAGAGGGATTGTATTTCAGTCCTATGAGCAGGCTGTGGCAGAGTTGGAGCGGCTCGGAGTTGTCATGAAAAACTGAGCGTATCCTGATGGAGCGACGCCATGCGGCCTGCGGCGGGCTGTCTTAAAAACATCGCTTAGTTTTTTTCGTTTGTTTCATTTTCCCCGTCTTTTTTGTGGACTAACCGGTAGATCAGGGAGTAGGCCCACATCAGGACGGGGATAATGACAGACGCATACAGCGACGCCATAAGCATCTGCATAAAATTTTCTTTTGCCAGGATTGCGCACAGCAGCGTGGCAATGTAAAGTCCGGCCAGTAAAACGACGCCGGCAAGCGCAAGAATGCGTTTTATTTTCTGCATTTGAGCAACCATTCCTTTTTCCATATTTTTCTTTTTTTGATGGTATCAAAAATAAAACGATCAGTCAAGAAAAAATATTTTGTAAAATAAGGAAATTTCTGTTATAATAAAAAAATGCTTTTATGCAACTAAATCATGAAGAAATCGAGGAACCGACTATGTCATTATTAGAAGACTGGCGCAAGGTCGCCTACAATGAAAATGCGAACAAAAACGAGCTGGAGAGATTCTGGCAGAGATATTTCCTGTTGGAAAAGGGCGTATATGAGCAGCTTTTGGCAAATCCCGACGAGAAAGTTGAGGGTACGGTAAAGGAACTGGCTGAAAAATATCAGCTCAGTATTATGGATATGACAGGTTTTCTGGACGGGATCAACGACAGCCTGATTGAGAAAAACCCGATTGAGGAGATGGATGAGAATACAAAAGTAAACCTGGGATTTGATAAAGAGCTTCTCTATAAAAATATGGTGGATGTGAAAGCGGACTGGCTGTATGGATTAAAGCAGTGGGAGGATATTTTTGACGAGGAGACAAGGAAACGCCTTTATCTGGAACAGAAGAAGTCCGGGACAGTAAGAGTCGGCAAAAAGATCGGCAGAAACGATCCGTGCCCCTGCGGCAGCGGGAAAAAGTACAAATACTGCTGTATGAATCAATAACCCGGCGGATCGAACCGTGTTAAAAATCATATGGAAATAAAGATCGAGCCGCCGTTATCCGTATAATGGCGGCGCTTATGGTGTCTGGCGCAGGCACAGGCAGGCTGCTTAAAAACAGGAGGATATTTATGTACGATCAACTGACCGAGCAGGATATCAGAAAGATGAAAGAAGAAATTGAATACAGAAAGCTCGTTGTGCGCAAAAATGCGCTGGAGGCAGTCAAGGAGGCGCGGGCACAGGGAGATCTGAGCGAAAATTTTGAATACCATGCGGCAAAAAAGGATAAGAATCAAAACGAGAGCCGGATTCGTTATCTGGAGAAAATGGTAAAGACGGCAAAGATTATATCCACAGATTCCGCCGCGGACGAAGTCGGCATGAATAATACCGTGACGGTTTATTTTGAGGAGGACGACGAGGAGGAAGTCTATCGGATCGTGACGACCATTCGGGGAAATTCTCTGAAAAATCTGATTACGAATGAATCGCCTCTGGGCAAGGCGCTGATCGGACATAAAGTCGGCGACCGGGTGGAAGTTGTAGTCAATGACAGTTACAGTTATTATGTACAGATTCGTAAAATCGAGAATACGGTGGATGAGGAAAGCGATAAAATCCGCAGTTTTTAAAAAGGCAAGGAGGCAGAGATGCGATTATTGATCATACGTCATGCGGAACCGGATTATGAAAAGGATTCCCTGACTCCAAAAGGATGGCGTGAGGCCGAACTTCTGGCAGATCGCCTGACAAAGCTGAACATCAGAGATTTTTATGTTTCGCCGCTTGGACGGGCGAAAGACACGGCGTCTGTTACATTAAAAAGGCTTGGACGCACTGCAGTGGAGTATGACTGGCTGAAAGAATTTGAAACGCGTATCCAGCGTCCCGATGTCCCGGATCGTAAAAAAGGCGCATGGGACTGGCTGCCGCAGGACTGGACATGCGAGGAAGAATTTTACAGGCGTGATCTTTGGAAAGAACATCACGTGATGAAAGATGCGCATGTTGAAAAAGAGTACGACTATATTATAGAAAGATTTGACGCGCTTCTGGCAGAACACGGGTATGTGCGTGACGGGGAGACCTACAGAGCAGAGCGTCCAAACCGCGACATCATTGTCTTTTTCTGCCATTTCGGGCTGGAATGCGTGCTTTTAAGCCGTCTGATGAATGTTTCTCCGATGATTTTGTGGCACCATTTTTGTGCGGCCCCCTCTTCGGTGACTACTGTCTATACGGAGGAGCGGCGTGAGGGCATTGCGTCTTTCCGTGCGTCTGCGATCGGCGATATTTCACATCTGTATGCGGGAGGGGAGGAGCCGTCCTTTGCCGCCCGTTTTTGTGAGACTTATGATTGTATGGAAGAACGGCACTAGGAGGAGCGAGTATGCAAAAGTTATTGGATCTGATCACGGACGAAGTGAAAAAGGCTTTTACAGCGGCAGGATACGATGCGCAGTATGGAAAAGTAACATTGTCAAACAGGCCGGATCTGTGCGAATATCAGTGTAACGGTGCGATGGCAGCGGCAAAGAACTATAAATTGGCGCCATATGTGATTGCGGATAAAGTTGCCTGCGGGCTGGCAGGCAACCCGATGTTTTCCATGGCTGAGTCAGTAAAACCGGGTTTTTTAAATCTGAAACTCTCCCCCTCTTATCTTGCGGATTATCTGTCGGATATGCAGGCGGACAAAGGGCGTTTCGGCTGTGAAAAAACAGGAAAGCCAAAGACGATTATTGTCGATTATGGCGGACCGAACGTTGCAAAACCGCTGCATGTTGGTCATCTGCGCTCAGCGATTATCGGAGAGAGCATAAAGAGAATCGGAAATTTTATCGGACACCGGATGATCGGGGATGTTCATCTGGGTGATTGGGGTCTGCAGATGGGCCTGATTATTACAGAGTTAAAAGAACGAAAACCAAAGCTTGTCTATTTTGATGAGTCATATGAGGGAGAATATCCGAAAGAGGCTCCGTTTACCATTTTTGAACTGGACGAGATCTATCCGGCTGCAAGCAAACGTTCCAAAGAGGATGAGGACTACAAAAAAGCCGCCATGCAGGCGACAGGAGAGCTGCAGAACGGCAGGCGCGGGTATCGTGCGCTGTTTGGCCATATTTTAGAAGTATCGGTTTCCGACTTAAAGAAAAATTATGAAAACTTGAATGTTTTTTTTGATCTGTGGAAAGGGGAATCGGATGTACAGCCTTATATTGCGGATATGGCTGCAAAAATGAAAGCGGACGGGTTTGCATACGAGAGCGACGGCGCGCTTGTCGTCGACGTCAGGGAAGAATCGGATGCAAAGGAAATTCCTCCCTGCATCATATTAAAGTCCGACGGGGCCTCGCTTTACAGTACGACGGACCTCGCAACGATCGTATGGCGTATGGAAGAATATCATCCGGACGGGATCATTTATCTTGCGGACAAACGGCAGGAACTGCATTTTATCCAGGTGTTTCGGTGCGCAAAAAAGACAGGGCTTCTTGACAGCGATACCTCGCTTCAGTATATCGGCTTTGGTACGATGAACGGAAAAGACGGGAAACCTTTTAAGACGCGCGACGGCGGGGTTATGAAGCTGGCGGATTTAATCAGCGATATTAATGCGGAAATGCTCTTAAAGATAACGGAAAACCGAAAGATGAAAGAGAACCTTGAAATCAGCGAGGAAGAGGCTCTTGCCACGGCAAAAACAGTTGCGCTTGCGGCGGTCAAATACGGCGACCTGTCGAATCAGGCGGGAAAAGACTATATCTTTGATATGGATCGTTTTACCTCTTTTGAGGGAAATTCAGGCCCGTATCTTTTGTATACGATTGTGCGCATCAAATCTATTCTGAACAAATATCACGCGCTTGGGAAAAACGAGGGTGATCTGCGCATTTTGCCGGCGCATTCCGATCTGGAAAAAAATCTGATGACGGAGCTGGCCAGATTTAATGCGGTGATGGAAACCGCATTCGAGGAGTTGGCGCCGCATAAGATCTGTTCGTACATCTATGATCTTGCAAATGCGTTTAACAGTTTTTACCATGAGACAAAAATTATGACGGAAGAAGAGGAACAGATTCAAAAGTCTTATATCCGGCTGCTTGACCTGACAAAATCAATACTGGAGACATGTATCGACGCGTTGGGGTTTGAGGCGCCGGAGCGCATGTAGCGCCGCGGACGGATGAAAATCTCAGAAAATGGCTTTGGCGACAGGAAAGAAAAAGCTTGCCGAAGCGATATATTTTGTGTACAATGATTGTTAATGTAAAGATATACAAGATTAGGAGGAGATAAGATGTTATCAATTTTAGCAGCAGAGGGCGGTTCCACTACGCCGGCGCTCGGTATGATCATTTCTCTTGTGGCAATGTTTGCGATTATGTACTTTTTTATGCTGCGCCCGCAGCAGAAAGAGCAGAAAAAGAAAGCGGCAATGCTCTCGGAACTTGCAGTCGGGGATACCGTTCTTACGACCAGCGGATTTTACGGGACGATCATTGATCTTTCCGAGGAGGACGACACCATTATTGTAGAATTCGGGAATAACAAAAACTGCCGTATCCCAATGCAGAAAGCGGCGGTCATGGCGGTGGAAAAACCGGAAGATGCAGTGTGAGAAGAAACGGCAATGTTTTTTGATTCTTAAATGAAAGAAGTGATGATTATGAATTGTCAGATTGGCGTGATTGCCGGGGACGGGATCGGACCTGAAATTGTGGCGGAAGCCAGGAAAGTACTGGACGCGGCAGGAAAAAAATTCGGGCATACAATTTGCTATACGGATATTTTAATGGGAGGCTGTTCGATTGATGCGACGGGAGTGCCTTTGACCGACGAAGCGATTGCGGCGGCCAGAGCGTCGGACGCAGTGCTGATGGGCTCGATCGGGGGCAATACGTCTACGTCGCCCTGGTACAGACTTTCACCGGAGCTTCGGCCGGAAGCAGGACTTTTAAAGCTGCGCAAGTCGCTGCATTTATTTGCGAACTTAAGGCCGGCATATCTGTACGAAGAATTAAAAGAGGCATGTCCGCTGCGGGAAGATATTATCGGGGACGGCTTTGACCTTATGATTATGCGTGAGCTGACCGGCGGGTTATATTTTGGCGAACGGAGAACAGAACAGGTGGACGGCGTGATGACGGCCGTTGATACGCTTACTTATAATGAAAACGAGATCAGGCGCATCGCCAGGCGTGGATTTGAGATTGCGGCAAAGCGCAGAAAAAAGGTGACAAGCGTCGATAAGGCAAATGTGCTGGATTCTTCAAGGCTCTGGCGTAAAATCGTGGAGGAGACGGCGAAAGATTATCCGGATGTCTCCTGTGAACATATGCTGGTAGACAACTGCGCCATGCAGCTGGTCAGAGATCCGAAACAGTTTGATGTGATCCTGACGGAAAATATGTTTGGAGATATCCTTTCGGACGAGGCGAGTATGGTGACAGGGTCCATCGGCATGCTTGCAAGCGCAAGCTTAAACGATACAAAATTCGGACTCTACGAGCCAAGCGGCGGTTCGGCGCCTGATATCGCAGGGAAAGGGATTGCAAATCCGATCGCGACCATCTTAAGCGCGGCGATGATGCTGCGTTATACATTTGACCTCGACCGTGAGGCGGATGCAATTGAGCGTGCGGTCAAACAGGTATTAAAAGAGGGGTACCGCACGATCGACATCATGCCGCAGGGGGAAGAGAAACAAAAGGAAGTGACACAGGCTGGCACGTCCCGGATGGGCGATTTGATTGCGGAACGGATTGCAGGCTGACGTATGTAAAAAAGGAGTGTGAAGCAGCTTCACAGTTCGGAAAAGAGGGGTAACATGAAAAGTGACAATGTAAAGAAAGGGATGCAGCAGGCTCCGCACAGAAGTCTGTTTCATGCACTGGGCTTTACGGAAGAAGAAATGGATAAACCGATGGTCGGGATTGTCAGTTCATACAATGAGATTGTACCCGGCCATATGAATCTCGATAAAATTGTGAACGCCGTGAAACTTGGCGTTGCGGAGGCGGGAGGCGTTCCCGTTGTATTTCCGGCGATCGCGGTTTGTGACGGAATCGCGATGGGCCATATCGGAATGAAATATTCGCTGGTGACAAGGGACCTGATTGCGGATTCGACCGAATGTATGGCGCTTGCGCACCAGTTTGACGCGCTTGTCATGGTGCCAAACTGTGATAAGAACGTTCCGGGACTTTTAATGGCGGCAGCGCGCATCAATGTGCCGACCGTATTTGTATCCGGCGGCCCGATGCTTGCGGGTCATGTAAAAGGTCAGAAGAGGAGCCTCTCCTCGATGTTTGAGGCGGTCGGCTCTTATGCGGCCGGCACGATGAGCGAGGAGGATGTGCGTGAATTTGAGCAGAAAGCATGTCCGACCTGCGGTTCCTGTTCCGGTATGTATACGGCGAACTCCATGAACTGCCTGACGGAAGCGCTTGGAATGGGGCTTCGCGGAAACGGGACAATTCCGGCTGTTTACTCTGAGCGCATTAAGCTCGCCAAACATGCCGGCATGGCCGTAATGGAAATGTATAAAAAAGACATACGTCCGCGTGATATTATGACAAAAGAGGCAGTGATAAACGCACTGACGGTCGATATGGCGCTCGGATGCTCCACAAACAGTATGCTTCATCTGCCGGCGATTGCGCACGAGATCGGTTTTGATTTTGATATCTCGTTTGCAAACCCGATCAGTGAGAAGACGCCGAATCTCTGCCATCTTGCTCCGGCCGGGCCGACTTATATGGAAGATTTAAACGAGGCCGGGGGCGTATATGCCGTAATGAAAGAGCTGATGGATATCGGTCTGTTAAACACGGACTGTATGACGGTGACAGGAAAGACGGTCGGTGAGAACATTAAGGACGCCGTGAATAAAAATCCGGATGTCATTCGTCCGGTTTTAAACCCGTACAGCAAAACAGGCGGTCTTGCCGTATTAAAGGGCAATCTTGCCCCGGACGGCAGCGTTGTAAAGCGCTCCGCGGTTTGTGAGGAGATGATGGTACATGAAGGACCTGCCCGCGTATTTGAATGCGAGGAAGACGCCATCGCGGCGATCAAAGGCGGGAAAATCAAGGCCGGCGATGTTGTTGTCATCCGTTACGAAGGACCCAAAGGCGGCCCGGGTATGCGCGAAATGCTGAATCCGACTTCAGCGATTGCGGGAATGGGACTCGGTTCGTCAGTCGCGCTGATCACGGACGGACGTTTTTCCGGCGCCAGCCGCGGCGCATCCATCGGGCATGTTTCACCGGAGGCTGCAGTCGGCGGACCGATTGCACTGGTGGAAGAGGGCGATCGGATCAAAATAGATATACCGAATTTGAAATTGGAACTTGCGGTTTCAGATGAGATATTAAAAGCACGAAAAGAAAAATGGCAGCCCAGGGAGCCGAAAGTGACAACCGGCTATCTGAAACGCTATGCGTCTCTTGTAACATCCGGAAACCGCGGGGCGATACTCGAATTGGAAAAGGAGAAATAAACCATGCAGTTAACAGGTGCACAAATCGTTATCGAATGCTTAAAAGAGCAGGGTGTGGACACTGTATTCGGATATCCGGGCGGAGCAATTTTAAATGTATACGACGAACTATACAAACATAAGGATGAGATACATCATGTACTGACGTCCCATGAACAGGGCGCAGCCCATGCAGCGGACGGATATGCGAGAAGTACCGGCAAAGTCGGCGTCTGCTTTGCGACAAGCGGGCCGGGGGCGACAAATCTCGTCACCGGAATTGCAACTGCCTATATGGATTCCGTTCCGATTGTTGCAATTACCTGCAACGTAACGGTACCGCTGCTTGGAAAAGACAGTTTTCAGGAAATTGATATTGCAGGCATTACCATGCCGATTACAAAACATAATTTTATCGTAAAGGATATTACAAAACTGGCTGATACGATACGCAGGGCATTTCAGATTGCGCAAAAAGGCAGGCCGGGGCCGGTGCTTGTCGATATTCCAAAAGATATTACGGCGGCAGAGACAGAGTACGCTGCAGTTGTGCCGTCTGTCGTTTCGCGTGTGACAGAGGAGATCACAGAGGAGGCGCTTGAGGCTGCGCTTGCCATGATAGAGGCGGCAGAACGCCCTTATATCTTTGTGGGCGGCGGCGCTGTCATTTCCGGAGCATCAGAAGAACTTGCCGCATTTGTCAGAAAAGTCGATGCGCCCGTCTGCGATACGCTGATGGGAAAGGGGGCGTTTGACGGTACGGATGAACTCTACACCGGTATGCTTGGTATGCACGGTACAAAAACATCCAATCTTGGCGTCAGCGGCTGCGACCTTTTGATTGCGCTTGGCGTCCGCTTTTCCGACCGGGTTGTCGGGAACGCAAAAGAATTTGCAAAAAATGCAAAAATACTGCAGATTGATGTGGACGCCGCGGAGATCAATAAAAATATCAATGTGGACGCGCACATTGTCGGTGATTTAAGAGAAGTATTAGCGCGTTTAAATGAAAAACTGGAGCGGCAGAGTCATCCGGAGTGGATCTCGCGTATCATGGAGTATAAAAAAAATTATCCGCTCTCTTATCAGCAGGACGGACTGTCAGGCCCGTTTGTCGTGGAAGAGATTTATCGCGCGACGAAAGGCGGCGCAGTGATTGTTACGGAAGTCGGGCAGCATCAGATGTGGGCGGCACAGTATTATAAATATGCGGCGCCGCGCTCGCTGCTGACCTCCGGAGGTCTTGGGACAATGGGTTACGGACTTGGGGCGGCAATCGGCGCGCAGATTGCAAATCCGAACAGGCAGGTGATCAACATTGCCGGGGACGGGTGTTTTCGTATGAATATGAACGAACTGGCGACGGCGGCCAGGGAAAAGCTGCCGCTGATTCAGATTATTATCAATAACCATGTACTCGGAATGGTGCGTCAGTGGCAGGATCTGTTCTATGAGAAACGCTATTCCGCGACGGTCTTAGACGACGGCGTCGACTATGTGAAACTGGCCGAAGCGATGGGGGCACGGGCATACCGCGCCGTAAGCCGGGAGCAGTTTTGCGCGGCGCTTGCATCGGCGCTTGCATCGGATGTTCCGGTTTTAATCGACTGTGTGATTGGCTGTGACGACAAAGTCTGGCCGATGGTTGCGCCGGGGGCCGATATCAGCACCTGTTTTACCGGTGATGATTCTGTGTAGGGGTCAGAATACTTCCTGACCAAAACATGATTGTTTTTATTTACAGACAGGACAGGAGCGCTGCGGTTTGTGCTGCCGCCGCCGCTCCGTTTCTCTGTGATTTTGCAGGGGCAAAACGGGCAGCACAGAAATGAGGGAAAGAAATGAGCAGAGTTTACAATTTTTCGGCAGGGCCGGCGGTATTGCCGGAGGAAGTATTAAGGGAAGCGGCAGACGAGATGCTGGATTACCAGGGAAGCGGTATGTCCGTGATGGAGATGAGCCACCGTTCCAAAGTGTATGACAAAATAATCAAAGATGCGGAACAGGATTTAAGAGAGCTTATGAACATACCGGACAACTACAAAGTTCTGTTTTTGCAGGGCGGCGCGTCGCAGCAGTTTGCCATGATTCCGATGAACCTGATGAAAAACAGAAAAGCCGGCTATATCGTCACAGGACAGTGGGCAAAAAAAGCGTTTCAGGAGGGGAAGATATACGGAGAGGCAGTGAAGCTTGCTTCCTCCGAAGACAGGACGTTTTCCTATATTCCGGACTGCTCCGACCTTGACATTCCGGACGATCTGGATTACGTTTACATCTGCGAAAATAATACAATATACGGAACGAAATATAAAACGCTCCCGAATACGAAAGGCCATACTTTAGTGGCGGACGTTTCCTCCTGCTTTTTATCCGAGCCGGTTGACGTCAGCAAATACGGTGTGATTTACGGCGGCGTTCAGAAAAACATCGGCCCGGCCGGCGTTGTCATTGTGATTATACGAGAGGACCTGATTACGGAGGATACGCTTGCCGGTACGCCGACCATGTTAAAGTATAAAACGCATGCGGATGCGCAGTCGCTGTATAATACGCCGCCGTGCTACGGCATTTATATCTGCGGCAAAGTATTCAAATGGTTGAAGAAGATGGGCGGGCTTTCCGCGATGAAAGAGCGCAATGAGGAAAAAGCAAAGATTCTCTATGATTTCCTCGACCAGAGCAGACTGTTTAAAGGAACTGTTGTAAAAGAAGACCGTTCCCTGATGAATGTTCCGTTTGTGACAGGAAATGAAGAGCTTGACGCAAAATTTGTAAAAGAAGCTACTGCGGCCGGTTTTGTCAATTTAAAGGGACACCGTACCGTCGGCGGCATGCGCGCGTCCATCTATAATGCAATGCCGAAAGAGGGCGTGGAAAAACTGGTAGAATTTATGAAAAAATTTGAGGAGGAAAATGCATAATGTATCGCTATCATTGCTTAAATCCGATTGCTGCGATTGGACTTGACCTTTTTTCGGAGGATTATCAGAAAACAGAGGAATTAAAAGATGCGGATGCATGTCTTGTCAGAAGCGCTGCCATGCATGATATGGAACTGCCCCGGAATCTTCTTGCCGTTGCAAGGGCAGGCGCAGGCGTAAACAATATCCCGCTGGAGAAATGCGCGGAGCAGGGAATTGTTGTATTTAATACGCCGGGAGCCAATGCAAACGGTGTAAAAGAACTTGTATTTGCAGGAATGCTCTATGCTTCCCGCGATATTGTAGGAGGCATCGACTGGTGTCTTGCAAACAGCAGCGATGAGAATATTGCAAAGACGGCGGAGAAACAGAAAAAGAATTTTGCCGGAACAGAGATCTCCGGTAAGAAGCTTGGCGTGATCGGCCTTGGCGCAATCGGCGTGCTTGTCGCAAATGCCGCCGTGCATATGGGAATGGAAGTCTACGGGTATGATCCGTATATTTCGGTCAATGCCGCATGGAATCTTTCCAGAAATGTAAAGCATGTCACACAGGTCGATGAAATCTACCGCGAATGCGATTACATCACAATCCATGTGCCGCTTCTTGATTCCACAAAGAAGATGATCAATGCGGAAGCGATTGCAATGATGAAGCCGACGGCGATCGTTCTTAACTTTGCAAGAGATCTGCTGGTCGACGAGGAGGCGATGGTCGAGGCGCTTGCAAACGGGAAAGTAAAGCGCTATGTTTCCGATTTCCCGAATACAACGACAGTCGGGGCAAAGGGATGTATTGTGACGCCGCATCTTGGCGCGTCGACGGCAGAGTCGGAGGACAACTGTGCCATTATGGCGGTACGTGAACTGCGTGATTATCTGGAAAACGGAAATATTGTACATTCGGTTAATTTTCCGGACTGTAATATGGCGGGATGTACAACAGCCGGCAGAGTCGGCATTCTGCATAAAAATGTGAGCGGGAAATTAAGCAGTTTTACCACGATTTTAGGGGATGCCGGAATCAATATTGACGGGATGGCAAACAAATCCAAAGGGGAATATTCCTATGCGCTTTTTGATGTGGATGCACCTTTGAATGAAGAAGTGATTCAGAAGCTTGCGGGTGTAGAGGGTGTGCTTCGTGTCCGCAGAATTAAGTAGGAACGTCATGAAACAGTGCATGTGGAATTTGTTCACACTACGGAGGAATAAAGATGGCAGAAATAAGACCATTTCATGCGATTAGACCACAGAGAGGGAAGGCTGCAGATATTGCAGCCCTCCCTTATGATGTTTACAGCAGAAAAGAGGCGAGACAGGCAGTTGAGGGAAAACCGCTGTCTTTTCTGCGTATTGACAGGGCCGAGACACAGTTTTCACCCGCGACAGATCTTTATGCCGACAAAGTATACAGGAGAGCGCATGATACGCTCTGGGGCATGGTGGAAGACGGTTCTTTTATCCGGGAAGAGAAAAAATGTTACTATATCTATGAACTGACTATGAACGGCAGGACGCAGACCGGAATCGCGGCCTGTGCGTCCATTGACGACTATCAGAACAATGTGATAAAAAAACACGAGAATACGCGCGCGGAGAAAGAACAGGACCGCATCCGCCACGTCGACGCCTGCAATGCGCAGACGGGACCGATTTTTCTGGCATATCGTTCCAATGAAGCGATCAATGCGGTTGTCAACAAAGTGAAACAGGGCGAGCCGGAATATGACTTTATCTCGGAGGACGGCATCCGCCACCGTCTGTTTGTAATAGGAGAAGATGCGGATATTAAGGCGGTGCGTGAAGCGTTTGCTGGAATCGGAGAGATCTATATTGCCGATGGACATCACCGTGCGGCTTCCGCCGTAAAAGTCGGTCAGATGCGCCGCGAGTCGCATCCAGGCTATACAGGAGAAGAGGAGTTTAATTATTTCCTCTCCGTACTGTTTCCGGATGACCAGTTAATGATTATGGATTATAACCGCGTGGTGAAGGATTTGAACGGTTTTTCATTCCGTAATTTCTATCATGAGGTGGAAGCGCGT
>CAMUHN010000046.1 GCA_947088675.1 uncultured Roseburia sp. | reverse complement strand
CACTGTTCGATCAGCAATTCACTTGCCGAGAACTGTATCCGTCCATTTGTGATTGTAAGAAAGAACTGGCTGTTTGCCGGAAGTCCGAAAGGTACTGCCGCAAGTGCGGGAATCTACACTCTGGTCGAAACAGCGAAAGCCAATGGACTGGATGCAATGAAATACATCAAATATATCCTGCCAGATATGCCGGGGAGTACATTTCCCCGCAATCCGGAATATCTGGATGACTATCTGCAATAGGATCCCATGGTACAGGAACGGCGCCGATGACTACTGCCCTTTTCATATAGAGGGTTGGTGGTTGTGCCACCCATCAGAGGTATTTGCCCCTGGGTATCGGGGACGCGCACTGTCAGGAGCATAAACCGTAAAAAAATAAAAAGTCAAGGGAAGCACGCAGCTATCTGCATCTGCTGACAGTTTGCAGTTTGATTTTAAATATATAAAATATACTCAACATCATGCAGTTCTCCTCCCCTCTAATTGACAAATTTAACTCAGCGCTCCGTTTGTTCGGTCATAATTCCCCAACGAATTCCAAACCTGTCAACAAAAACAACCCGGCAGGAACTGTAGGGCGTTCTTCCAGTTGATATACCCTCGCTGTACAGACCCTGCCGGGCTTCTTTTATCCCTGCTTCCCAAATGTAACATTTTGTGTCAAATGATAAGCATCGCATCCCCGAAGCTGAAAAACCGATATTTCTCCTGCACTGCAGTCTCGTAAGCATGCAGCACAGTCTCCCTGCCTGCAAGCGCCGAAACCAGCATGATCAGCGTTGACTCCGGCAGATGGAAATTTGTAATCAATGCGTCAATTACTTTAAACTGATACCCCGGATAGATAAATATATCTGTCCAGCCGTTTTGGGCAGATAGTTTTCCGTCATCGTCCGACGCTGACTCAAGCGTTCTTGTGCTCGTGGTACCGACCGCGATCACTCTGCCGCCACGCTCCTTTGTCCTGTTAATCAGATCTGCAGCCGACTGATCTATGGAATAAAATTCGGAATGCATATGATGTTTTAACACATCCTGCTCTTTGACCGGACGAAACGTACCAAGCCCGACATGCAGCGTAACTTCAGCAATTGCAACGCCCATCCGCTGTATCTGCGCAAGCAGCTGCGGCGTAAAATGCAGCCCCGCCGTCGGCGCTGCGGCAGAACCGTCGTATTTTGCATAGACAGTCTGATAGCGCTCTTTGTCCTTTAACTGGTGCGTGATATAAGGCGGCAGCGGCATCTGGCCCAGACGGTCTAAAATCTCTTCAAAAATGCCGTCGTAGGTAAATTGGATCAGCCGGTTTCCCTCCTCCTCAATACCAATCACTTCACCCGACAAAATACCGCCGCCAAACAGAATCCTGGTTCCGATTCTGCACTTTTTCCCCGGACGTACCAGCGTCTCCCAGACATCGTTTTCCCTGCGCTTTAACAGAAGAATTTCTATCTTAGCCTGCGTTCCCTCTTTCACACCGTAAAGGCGCGCCGGGATCACTTTTGTGTTGTTGATCACAAGGCAGTCCCCGGGATTTAAATACTGCACAATATCCCGGAACACACGATGCGAAATCCCTCCGTCTCTTCGGTCTAACACCATAAGTCTGGAACCTGAGCGGTCCAAAAGAGGGTCCTGTGCGATCAGTTCCTGCGGAAGTTCATAATAAAAATCTTTTACGTCCATGTTTCTCACGCTATTTGCGGAGCTCTGCTCCCAATCCTTCCAATGCTTTGATGATTTTATTCATCGCCCCGGTGATATCCGCCTCTTCCAGATTCCGGTCTTTTGCCCGGAATGTCAGCGAATAGGCGATGGATTTATAGCCTGGCTTAATCTGTACGCCCTCATAGACATCAAACAGCTCGTAGCTTTCCAGTAATTTGCCGCCTTTTGCGTCAAATACTTTTTCAATATCGCCGGCAAGTACTTCTTTTGGCACAACCATCGAGATATCGCGCATAGCGGCCGGAAACTTTGCAATTCCCGTATATTTATAGTCAAACGAAGCTTTTTCAACAATCTGCGGCATATCGATGACCGCTATATAGACACGCTCCTTAATTTCATATGATGCCGCAACAGTCGGATGCACCTCGCCCAGATAACCGATCACGCTGCCGTCATAGACGACATCTGCCTGACGTCCCGGGTGCAGAAAACGTTTCCCGGCATTCGGGTCATATTCCGGTTTTTTCGAAAGGCCCGTCTTATTTAAAAATTCTTCGATCACGCCTTTCATCGTATAGAAATCCCCTTCGCCGTACATGCCGAGCGTAAACTGCATCCGCTCCTGTGGCAGTTCCGTCACCGGAACCTGCTTTGGCAGATAGATATTGCCCAGTTCATACAGACGGACATTTTTGTTTCTGTGATTAAAATTTGTGGAAAGTGAAGTCAGCATCCCGTTTAAGGAAATGGTACGCATAATCGAAAAATCCTCTCCCAGCGGATTGCTGATTTCAACAGCATTGCGCAGCAAAGAATCAATCGGCAGGCGCAGTTTATCAAATACTTTCGGGCTTTCAAACGAATAACACATACCCTGTGAAAATCCGCAGAACTCAGCGACCTCTCTGGCTACCGCCTCAATTCTTAATTTAAAGGAAAGTTTTCCCGTCGTCGCCTCACCGCTCGGAAGCGTAACAGGAATCTTATCATACCCATAGAATCGGGCAACCTCTTCCGCCAGATCGGCCCCGCATTCCAGATCCTGCCGCCAGGACGGAATCAGCACCTCGTTTGTTTTTTCATCGTAATCCAGCTCAAGATTTTTGAAATAAGAGAGCATCGTATCGCGAGGAATGTCTGTGCCAAGCAGTGCATTGTACTTTTCCGGCTCAAACAAAATTTTTCTGCCCTCTTTGACTTTCTCATAGACATCAACGGCTCCGCCTACAACTTCCCCCGCGCCAAGCTCTTCGATCAGCTGACAGGCGCGGTTGATTGCGTCGAGCGCCTGATTCGGATCCAGACCCTTTTCAAATTTGGAGGACGCGTCCGTGCGCATTCCGATTTTTTTGCCGGAAAGACGTATATTAGTGCCGTCAAAACAAGCCGCCTCAAACAGCATCGTAGTCACACTGTCCGTGATCATCGAATTTTCGCCGCCCATAATTCCCGCGATACCGACCGGTTTCTTCCCGTCGCAGATCATCAGAATACTGTCGTCTAACTGGCGTTCCTGACCGTCAAGCGTGACAAATTTTTCCCCTTTTTGGGCGCGCCGTACGATAATCTCATGCCCCTCGATCGTATCGAGATCGTATGCATGCATCGGCTGGCCGTACTCCTCCATCACATAATTCGTGATATCCACAATATTGTTGATCGGACGTATGCCCTGCGCGCGCAGGCGGCGCTGCATCCACTCGGGGGAGGGGGCAATCTTTATATTTTTTACAACTCTCGCCACATAGCGGGAGCACAGATCGCTGTCCTCGATTTTTACTTTGATATAGTCGGAGACATTTTCTCCGTTGCCTGTCTCTTTTATCTCTGGCGGATGAAATTCCTTTTGGAATGTTGCGGCCGCTTCCCTTGCAATACCGAGTACAGAAAAGCAGTCTACTCGGTTTGACGTGATCTCGTATTCCACGACAACATCGTCAAGTCCAAGATATGCGACGGCATCCTCCCCGACAGGGGCGTCTTCCGGCAGAATATAGATTCCCTCCTCCGGTGCAAGCGGAAACATATCCCTGTTTGAACCGAGTTCTTCGATGGAACACATCATGCCGTTTGACTCAACGCCGCGCAGTTTTCCTTTTTTTATCTTTATCCCGCCGGGAGTCACCGTACCGTCATGTCCGCCGGCAACTTTACCGCCGTCTAAGACAACCGGGATTTTACAGCCCTCCGTCACATTCGGCGCTCCCGTTACAATCTGAATTGTATCCGAACCGATATCAACCTGGCAGATAATCAGTTTATCCGCATCTGGATGTTTTTCGACGGATACGACCTGCCCGATTACAATCTTCTCAAGATCTTTGTCCATACAGGTATAATTTTCCACTTTGGAACCGGACAATGTCATTGCATCCCGGTATTCCTGCGGTGTGCACGATAAACCCGGCACCAGATCCCGAATCCATTTTAATGAAGTATTCATGCTGATTTTCTCCTTATATATCTAAAACATATTTAAAAATCTCTGGTCATTTTCATATAATAAGCGCATATCGTCAATTTCATATTTTAACAATGCGATGCGCTCCAGTCCAATACCAAATGCAAAACCAGTATATGTTTCAGGATCAATACCGCTCATTTTTAAAACTCTCGGATGCACCATACCGCAGCCCAGAATCTCAATCCAGCCCTCATCCTTACAGAACCGGCAGCCCTTTCCGCCGCATTTAAAACAGGTGACATCCATCTCAGCCGACGGCTCGGTAAACGGAAAATGATGCGGGCGGAATTTCACTTTTGTATCGGCGCCAAACAGTTCTTTCGCAAATTCGGCAAGCGTTCCTTTTAAGTCAGCCAGCGTAATATGCCTGTCAATGACAAGTCCTTCAATCTGATGGAAAGACGGCGAATGGGTCGCGTCCACCTCGTCCGAGCGGAATACACGCCCGGGCGCAATCATGCGGATCGGCAGTTTTCCCTTTTCCATCTCGCGCACCTGAACCGGAGAAGTCTGCGTGCGGAGCACGATCTTATCGTTGATATAGAACGTATCCTGCTCGTCTTTTGCCGGATGGTTCGCAGGGATATTCAATGCCTCGAAATTATAATAATCGTACTCAATTTCCGGTCCCTCGACAACCTCATAGCCCATGCCGGTAAAGATGCGCTCTACCTCCTCCAGCGCGATTGTATTTGGATGACGGTGTCCGACTTTATTTTTCTTCGCCGGAAGCGTGACGTCGATCACCTCGTGTTTTAATTTGATTTCCAGTTCTGCCGCTTCGAGTTTTGCTTTTGTTTCTTCCAGCATTTTCTCGATGCTTTCTCTTGTATCATTGACCAGCTGGCCAATCGCCGGCCGATCCGTCGGCGCAACGTCTTTCATTCCTTTCAGGACGGCAGTCAGTTCGCCTTTTTTTCCAAGAACGGCCACGCGCACATCATTTAACCTGCCAAGATCGGCAGCATCCTGAATCTGGCGGATAGCCTCTTCTTTTATTTTTTGCAGTTTCTCTCTCATAAATATCTCCATTCAACTACTACATTTCCCTGTTTGATAAATATTCGCAAATCCCCTTTGCCGCCGCTTTTCCTGCGCCCATGGCAAGGATTACAGTCGCCGCTCCGGTTACGGCGTCTCCGCCGGCAAACACGCCCGGCTTTGATGTGGCGCCGTCTTCTTCCTGTGCCACAATACATTTTCTGCGGTTTACTTCAAGCCCTTTCGTCGTCGAAGAAATCAGCGGATTCGGCGATGTGCCAAGCGACATAATGACGGTATCCGCCTCGATCTCATATTCGGAACCAGGTATCTCAACCGGGCTTCTTCTGCCTGACTCGTCCGGCTCCCCAAGTTGCATTTTAATCACTTTTGCTCCTCTGACACAGCCGTTTTCGTCCACCAGAATCTCTACCGGATTCTGCAGCAGGTCAAAAATAATGCCCTCTTCTTTTGCATGGTGTACTTCCTCCACCCTCGCCGGAAGCTCTGCTTCACTGCGGCGGTACACAACATGCACCTCTGCGCCCAGACGCTTTGCCGTTCTGGCAGCATCCATCGCGACATTGCCGCCGCCGACTACAATCACTTTTTTCCCGGCCTTAATCGGAGTATCATATTCCTCTTTAAACGCTTTCATCAGGTTGTTTCTCGTCAGATATTCATTTGCGGAAAATACGCCGAGCGCCTGTTCTCCCGGAATCCCCATAAATTTGGGAAGTCCGGCGCCGGAACCGATAAAGACAGCCTCAAACCCCTCATTCTCCATCAGTTCATCAATGGTAACGGATTGTCCGATTACCACGTTTGTCTCTATTTTTACGCCGAGCGAAATCACATTCTCGACTTCTTTTGCCACAACCTCCTGCTTCGGAAGACGAAATTCCGGAATGCCGTAACTCAATACGCCGCCGGCCTCATGGAGCGCTTCAAATATCGTTACGTCATATCCCAGCTTTGCCAGATCTCCGGCACAGGTAAGTCCTGCCGGGCCGGAACCGATCACGGCAACCTTATGTCCGTTCATTTTTTCTGCTTTCTTCGGTTTTATCTCATGCTCTCTTGCCCAATCAGCGACAAACCGCTCCAATTTTCCGATGGAAACCGGCTCCCCTTTGATCCCGCGGATACATTTTCCCTCGCACTGGCTCTCCTGCGGACAAACGCGGCCGCAGACGGCCGGAAGCGCTGACGCTTCGCTGATCACCTGGTAAGCATCTTCTACCTTTCCCTCTTTTACCTGTGAGATAAATGCCGGAATGTCAATGGAGACAGGACATCCCTTGATACACTGCGCATTTTTGCAGTTTAAGCAGCGCGATGCCTCCGCCACCGCTTCCTCCATATTATAACCAAGACATACTTCCTCAAAATTAGCCGCTCGAACCTGCGGTTCCTGCTCGCGGACAGGTACTTTTTTCATCACGTCCATTATTTAAACCCTCCGTTTTTCCTGTTTATTGACAATTCCCGCATCCGCCATGATGCGTATCCCCCTCTGTAAGCGCAAGCATCGCCCGCCCTTCCTCGGTCTTATACTGCTGCTGTCTTTGCATTGCCTGGTCAAAATCTACCAGATGCCCGTCAAATTCCGGCCCGTCCACACAGGCAAATTTAACTTCTCCGCCTACCATCAGACGACATGCGCCGCACATACCGGTTCCGTCCACCATAATCGGATTCATGGAGACAATCGTCTTAAGTCCCAGTTCTTTTGTCAGTTTGCAGACAAATTTCATCATGATCATGGGCCCGATCGCAACACAGTGATCATAGCGGACCCCTTTGTCGTAGAGTTCCTGCAGCTGATTCGTACCCATTCCGTGAAAACCATAGGAGCCGTCGTCCGTTGTCACATAAAGGTTTGCAGCGACTTTTCGCATCTCCTCCACAAGAATCAACAGATCTTTTGTCTTGGACCCCATAATCACATCACAGCCGATCCCATGCTCATGCAGCCATTTTACCTGCGGATAAACAGGCGCTGTCCCTACGCCGCCTGCAATAAATACAATTTTCTTTTTCTTTAATTCTTCTATATCGGTATGTACCAGATCAGACGGACAGCCGAGCGGCCCCACAAAATCCATAAAGAAGTCGCCCTCTTTCAGATAGGCCATGCGCTCCGTGGAAGCTCCGACTGTCTGGAATACAATCGTAATCGTTCCTTCCTCTCTGTTATAATCGCAGATGGTAAGCGGGATACGCTCGCCGACCTCGTCGATTTTTACAATCACAAACTGTCCCGGCTCACAATACTGGGCTACACGCGGTGCTTTTACATCCATAAGATAAATCTTATCCGCCAGCTTTTCTCTTTTCACAATTTGGTACATAATTTCCTCCTTATTTATATTGGTATCTGATTTCTTTTGATTGCCATACCCAATATACCGGCAGTATCTGCCGCCAAACGGCGGCACGGTATGGGCTTTCTCCCCGGTATATCAGGAAAAATACACCAGCTCATCATCCGGCTTGTCTGCTTTTTCAATGGAAACCGGATAGAGTACAGGGCCTTTCCCCTTATATTCCATTGCAAATTCGTACGCTACCTCCGCTGTTATTTTGATCCAGGAGCGGTGGGGCAGTTCCTCTTCTTTCGGATATTTACATTTAAATCCAATAAATGTAATATCGTCCACACAGCATGTCATGGCAAACCGTCCGGGCACAAATACGCCTTTTTTCAGTTTTTCCGGATTGTAGACAAGCGCTAAAAAAGAGATTTTCTTTCCGACATAATTTTTCGGATGTTCCATACAGTCCATATACCAGATCGCATAATCGGCATCGGAAATAACAAGTTCGTCTCCTGTTATGTCAAACGGCAGCTCTTCCTCCCGATTGTCAATAGAGCCGTCCTCCCTCTCGTAAACGATCTGCGCCTTTCGGTTTCTGGCCTTAATGTTTCTTCTGTATTTTCCCTTGTCTGTATTGTCGTCGCAGCGGTTTACAATCACAACGTCAGCCATAAAAAGCTGTTCCATAATCATGGTGCGCATATTGGCAAGATACATATCGAATGTTGTCGCGTCCACCGTTGCAAGCGACTGTACAATCGTCCACGCCTTTGGCATTGGCGTCTCCATCAGCGTATCCATACCCCAGGTTCCGTTGTATTCGATAAAAACCTGATCCGGCAGATATTTGACAAACGCGCTCTGCAGCAGATCTTCCGTATAATCCTCTTCGTTTTCCACCATTACAATCTGAGCGTTTGCCTGTGCAAGTTCCTGTTCTTCATATTCTGTTTCCCCGTCTTCACAGCAGATAATCAGCGTCCTGCCCTGCTCCGAAAAACCGTTTTCCAGCAATGTCTCTTTAATCAGCGTCGTCTTGCCGCTGTCCATAAATCCGGTAAAAAGATACACGGGTATCTCATCCATACAAAAGCCTCCCTCCTGCCGGTACCGGTCAGATCAAAGTCGCCGGCCGCATTTTCAGGCAATCCCAAATAATTCTTCCAGTCTGTGTTCGTCGAGATCGGCGCCAATGACACACAGACGTCCTGTGTAATCCGGCGCTCCCTCCCGCACTTCATACTCTCCCGGCACCATATCAAAATAAATCCAGGAGCCGTTTACATTTTCGACCATTCCTTTTGCACGCAGGACCGTACCGTAATCGTCCGTCTCACATAGCGTTTTTAAAACATCCTCAATCTGCCCGGCGCTAAATTTATGCGGCGTCTCCCTGCCCCAGCTTGTAAAGATATCGTCCGCATGGTGATGCCCGTCATGACCGTGATCATGATCGTGACCATGACAGTCGTGCGCATGATTGTGACCGTGATCATGGCCGTCGTGATCTTCATGCGCATGGTCCTGCCCGTCGTGACCGTGATCATGATCGTGGCAATGACAGTCGTGATCATCATGCGCATGGCCCTCGTGACCATGGTCATGCGCATGATGATCTTCGTCCCCATGATGGTGATGCGCATGTGCCTTTGCCTCTTTTTTCGCATGCTGTTCCGCCAGTAATTTCATCTCCAGAGAATCCTGTCCCTCCATGACATTTAAAATCTGTTCCCCTTTGATGGAATCCCACGGAGTTGTGATTACTGCCGCTTTCGGATTAAGCGCCTGCATCTGCTTTACACATAATTCCAACTGTTCCGGCGTCGCCTTTTGCGTGCGGCTTAACACGATAGTCGTCGCATATGCAATCTGATTATTAAAAAACTCGCCGAATGCTTTCATCTGTTTGCTCGCCTTTAACGCATTGACAACCGTAACAAGACCGTTTAATTTTACATCTTCCTCTTTTTCCACATCTATGACCGATTTCATAACATCCGACAATTTTCCGACGCCGGAGGGCTCGATCAAAATGCGGTCCGGATGAAATTTTCCGATCACTTCGTGCAGATTTCTGCCAAAATCCCCGACAAGCGAACAACAGATACAGCCGCTGTTCATCTCTGTGATCTCAATACCGGCATCTTTTAAAAATCCGCCGTCGATCCCGACTTCGCCAAATTCATTCTCGATCAATACGATTTTTTCCCCTGTGAAGACTTCATCAATCATCTTTTTAATAAATGTTGTTTTTCCTGCGCCTAAAAAACCTGAGATAATATCAATTTTTGTCATTTTACTCCTCTTTTCTGCATTATATTTTAGAAAATCTTTTTACACTAACCCCCATGTCGCAGCTTCGCTGCGACTCATATCCGCGCGGAGAATTCCCTGTTTTTGGGGATTCTCTGGTGTGAGACTTAGAACTTCTTCGCGAAACAGCCTTTGCTGTGAGCGATTAGAAGTTCTTCTCACACTACCAAAATTGATTAAAAACATTTGTATTTTACCCCATCTTTTCCAAATTTGCAAATTTAATTTGCATTGTGTTCTCACTCCATGCAGGAACAAAAGTCCGTTATTTTTGAAACTGCATCCGGTACAATTTCTCGTAGTGTCCTTTTTTTGCCATCAGCTCGTCGTGCGTACCCGTTTCCTCAATGCCGGATTCCGTCAGCACAAGAATCTGCTGTGCATTTTTTATGGTTGAAAGACGGTGCGCAATCACGATCGTCGTGCGGTTTTTCGCCAGCTTTTCCAGAGAATCCTGCACCACGCGCTCGCTCTCATTGTCAAGCGCGCTGGTTGCTTCGTCGAAAATCAGGATCGGCGGATTTTTTAAAAAAACGCGCGCAATGGAAAGGCGCTGCTTTTGCCCGCCGGACAACTTGATCCCCCGCTGGCCGATATCCGTGTCATACCCGTTTGGCAGCGACATGATAAACTCATGCGCATTTGCATTTTTTGCCGCAGCGATCACTTCTTCTCTTGTCGCATCCGGTTTGCCGTATCGTATATTGTCATACACCGTACCGACGAACAGGTAGACATCCTGCTGTACAACACCGATTTTGCTCCTTAAGCTTTTGGCCGTCACATCGCGCACATCGACCCCGTCTATCTTCACGGCTCCTCCGGTAACGTCATAAAAACGCGGAATCAGCGAGCAGAGCGTACTCTTACCGGCGCCGGAAGAACCGACAAGCGCCATATAAGCCCCGGCCGAAACATTGAGGTTGATATGGCTTAACACGCTCGCCGTATTTTCCTCATAGCGAAACGATACGTTCTCAAACGAGATATCCCCGCGCACGCTTTTCAGTTTTGCCGCATTCTCTTTATCCCGGATATCCGGTACAATCTCCATGATTTCCCGAAAACGCTCAAACCCGGTATAACCGTTCTGGAACTGCTCCGTAAAGTCGACCAGCATACGCACCGGATCTGTAAATACGCCAATATAGAGTAAAAATGTGACAAGGTCACTGACGGCGACATAACCTTTTGCGATCAGCACGGCTCCCGTTACAATTACGCTTACCTGAATCAGCGTTGTGAAAGCCGAAAGACCTGCCTGAAAGCTTCCCATATAATAATAGCTGTTTTTCTTTGCCGCAAGAAACCCGTCGTTTCCCTCTTTAAATTTTTGATTCTCGACCGCTTCGTTTGCAAATGATTTTACTACGCGTATCCCCGACAGGTTATCTTCGATCTGCGCGTTGATTTCTGCGATTTTTACACGGTTCTGACGAAACGCTTTGCGCATTCTGCGATTTAGATGATAAGCAAACAAAAACATCGGCGGCAGGACGAGAAAAGCCGCAATGGAAAGCAGCGGATTGATCCAGACGAGAATGACAAACGCGCCTGCAATTTTAATCAGCGATAAGATCAGGTTTTCGGGCCCGTGATGCATTAATTCTGTGATATCAAATAAATCTGTCGTTATTCTTGACATCAGCTGACCGACTTTTTGATTGTCATAATAGGAAAACGACAGTTTCTGAAGATGATCAAAAATCTCAGCCCGCATATTATATTCGATTTTTGCACCCATAATATGGCCGTAGGTGCCGATAAAAAATTTACTGTAGCACTCTGCCGCCACAAGAAGCAAAAGCACAGCGGCTATGTATACAATCCGGCGCAAAATCACTTCCGTATCCTGATAGACAAGCGTATAGGCAACATAGCGCACCACCAGCGGAAATACAAGTGCAATCACTGCGGAAAGCATCGCAAAAAACATATCCGCCGCAAAAATTCCCAGATAAGGCCTGTAATATGAGATCATTTTTTTCAAGTTCGCGCCCATAAATCCCTCCTCCTCACAATTTCTTATTATTGTAACTTCTTAAAGGAAAAAGTCAAGCAAAAGTAACCTTTCTATCACATATTTCCTGAAATTAAGGCGGCTTTCCATCAGACAGGAAAAAATTGTAATAAAAAACTCACAAAATAAAGTGACATTTTTTTCCGTATATGGTACAATTTTGACAGATACATAATAACAGAAAGGAATGGTAAACCGATATGACTCCAGAACAATTACATGCAAAGGCTCTCGCCGATGTCATCATTAAAAATTTAAACAAACGCCAGATTGACGCCTGCTACTGTACTTCAATCGAAGATGCGGAAAAAGAAGCGTTCTCCCATTTCACACCCGGCTGCACGATCGCTTTTGGCGGTTCTATGACGTTAAACGATATGGGCATGCTGACTGCATTAAGACATGACCCGCATATCAATCTGATCGACCGCTCCAAAGCGTCCACCCCGGAGGAAATCAAAAAAGTATATCATGACTCCTTATCTGCTGATTACTATTTTATGAGCACAAACGCCATAACGGTTGACGGCGAACTTGTCAATGTTGACGGCACAGGCAACCGCGTGGCGGCTTTGATGTATGGCCCGGAACATGTGGTCCTGATGGTCGGCATGAATAAAGTTGCTTTAAACATTGACGATGCGATCGACCGCATCCGCATGTCGGCAGCGCCGATTAACTGCCAGCGCCTGCATAGAGATACGCCATGCGCCAAAACCGGAATCTGCGGCGACTGCCTTTCCCCCGACTGCATCTGCAGCCACACGGTAATCACAAGGCGCAGCAGCGTACCGGGACGTATTAAAGTGATTTTGATTGAAGAAATGCTTGGATATTAAGAGGATAAAAAAATTCCGGGCGCCGAAAGTAATCGGCCCCCGGAATTTTTTTGCACGCGCCTGCCGGTAAAAACGGCGCAGCGTCATAAGAAAAAAGTAACTGCAGATCTATTTTTTTGGGATATAAACCAGCCATGTTACGGTACCATCTTCATTTAAAACACATGTTTCGATGACAAGTCCGTCTAATGTTCCGTCCCCGGACCAGCCGACGATCTGCAGCTGACCCGGTTTCGCGTCCTCCGGAAGGAAAGCGTCTCCTCCTTCGGATGACACTCTTCCCTCTACTTCCCATGCTCCGACTTTAAGTATGCCCTCTTCGTCCGGTTTTACAATCTGTTTTGTGCTCTCTACCGCTTCACAGTACTCATTTATATTTTCGGTCGTCAGCTGCTCTACAAAACGGTCAACCTCCATTTCTTCCGGCGTAGGCTCATACGCCTCCTCTTCGTTTGGCTCGCTGATCTTTTTGATACATGCTTCGGCCGCGGCCGGATCTGCCTTTGCCGGGTCAATCGGCAGTTCAAACAGCGCGTTTAATCCCTGATAAGATTCATTTCTTGTAATCTCCCCCGTCTCTTCGTTATAATTGTATGCCTCCACATTATAAAATGCCGAATCGGTGACACAGAGATATAAGCCGCGATCGGCAAAAATTTCCACATTATCACATTCGCTGATCCGGTACAAAACGCCGTCCTCCACCGTATCGGTATAACCGCCTCCGAGTGTAAACGTATTATACAGATGCGGCGCATAGCCTTTGATCAGCGGCGATACGAGAAAACTCTCTTCTCCGTAGGCATCCTCCGCAGTATCCGGCATCGGCGTCCCGTCCGCATGTTCAATCGCCACAACAGAATAAGTCTGTCCGGCCGGTTCCCCGCCGTCTGTGGGCGTAAGATAATCCGCGATATCTTTGCCCGACGCAATGCCAAGCAGCGTAACACGATAATTCCCGTAAACCTGCGACTCATTAATCTGCACTGCATCGCTGCCCTCAAATGTCTCTTTTAATTTATGATCGCCGGCTTCCATCGCCGCCTGTCCCGGCGTCAAAAGCCTCCATGCCGCATATGTCGTCGCGCTTCCGATTCCCAGTATCGCTGCCATGGAAATGATGGCCGCCTGTATTTTTTTCCCTGTTTTTTTCATATCTGATGCCGTCCTCTCTTTTTCATTTATTCTGTTTCGGATCTTCTGGTTCAGCCAAAAATCCGGTTCCTCGTTTGGAGTAAGGGCATATTTTAAGATTTCATCCAGATCTTTCTTCATTTAAAATATCCTCCAGTTCTTTCTTCAATGTTTTTCTTGCCGTATGCAGTCTGCTTTTCACTGTGCCGGCAGGAATTTTTGTAATCTTTGCAATCTCTTCCACTGACATTTCTTCCATGTAATACAAAAGTACTACCACTTTCTGCCGTTCGGGAAGTTTCGCGACGGCCGCATTTATTGTATCAAGTTCCTCCTTTTGCAGCAGCATCTCTTCCGGCGAATCTGCCGCGGCGTATTCCGCCGCAGTCTCATATTCGCTTCCCTTTGCCTGTTCCTGCCAGATACGGCTGCGCCATGCAAATTTCCTTTTTCTGTTTTTCCAGATACGCAGCGCGATCGAGAGCAGATAACTTTTCGGGTTGCCGTCCGCCTCCATCCCGGCGCTAAGTTCCATTGCCTTTACAAACGTATCCTGATACAAATCGTCGGCCTCCTGCGTCATAGCTGTCAGATGCCGGCAGAATGAATAAATGTCCTTGCCATATTCCAGAATGCAGTATTCCAATTCTTTGTTTGTCATTTGTTTCTCCAATTCTAAGACGTCTTTTGGGGAGTTTTTTGCTGCCCTTCACTGATACATTGTAATATCTGCAGAAATGGTTCATTCTATTTTTATTTTTTCGAATTGATCTTCTGACTGCAGTAGACGTTCCATCCTGTAATTTGTCAGTAAAATACCGTTTCTCTCTACCTGCTGTTCTCTGAGCACATGATATCCCCTCCGTTCAAAAAATGACTTTGCCGTTATGGATGCATCTGTTAAAATGCGCGCTGCCCTGACTGCATGTTCCAGCTCACTGCAGATCATCGATGCGATTCCTTTCCTCTGGCAGTCTTTCTGTACATACAGTCTGTCCAGATACCCGTCCGCCGAGATATCGCCAAACCCGGCAATCATTCCTCTGTGTTCCGCTATCACGGTATAATGCTCCTGAAAGGATGCATTCCAATGATCCAGATCAACTGTCCCGGATGCCCAGGCAAAAAGCTGTTCTGTCGTATAATCTTTTTTATTGACAGAGTGCACTGTCTCATAAAATAATTCTGCCATGATCCGGCAGTCTTCGGGTTTGTATTTTCTTAAATGCATGTTCTTATCCTTTCTTTTCGCCATTTACGCTTTCTCGTGCCAGGATCTTTCCTGTCAGATAAAAAGCCACTAAAAAAGCTACCACAACCGTGGTAGCTTTTTTATAGATTAATTGTACTTTCTTTTTCTTGCTGCTTCAGATTTCTTCTTACGCTTTACGCTCGGCTTCTCGTAGTGTTCTCTCTTACGAATCTCCTGCTGGATACCTGCCTTTGCGCAGTTTCTTTTGAAACGGCGTAAAGCATTGTCTAAAGTCTCGTTTTCTTTTACTATTACACTAGACATCCTCTCACACCTAACCTCCCTCCAGTTGCGTATTGTGCATATTCAACTGTTTGGGTAATATGATTGCACTGCAATTTATTATAACAGATTTTTTTCTTTCGTCAACCATTTTTATACAATTATTTTTGAGAAATCTGCAAAATATTCTACAAAATTTTACAGCAATTTCGTTTTTCTGGTTTTCAAAGAAATAGCATTTATTTTCTCTTTGTTGTTAAGCCTTGCTTCTCCTCTTTTGCTTCTTTCTCCGTATCCGGAAGATTTTTATATTCGTCAGATTCCATGTATTCTTCCATCACCTGATTGTATGCGGCAATGATGCATGTCTTCATCGGATCGTCCTTTGAGACGGAGGAAACCGCCGTAGAATAGACATCCTGCGCCTGCTCTTTGGAAGTGCAGTGTTTCAGCTGATTTTCCAGCGCCTCGCGCATTGCCATCACGCGCGCCGCCTGCTGGTAAAGTACAGGATCCTCCGCCTGCAAAAACCGCATTTCCTCCGCAGTCAGCTTTTCGCCGCGCTCCAGTTTGGCACGTATTCTGGCAAGATACGCCTGCTTCTCTTCTTCCGTCATGCCGCAGGCGGGACTCACCAGATCTGAAATCAGGCTCGAAACGGAAAATGTATCTTTGCCTGACACGGATGGCATTTTTCTTTTATTGCATCCATAATTTGTTCTTCCCAGATTCCCGACCAGCCGGTCCGTCACCATCTTTTTCCCTTTCTGCGGATGCTGGGTTTTCCCAAACCCGCTGAAATTAATTGTCTGCATCAACACAACCTGCCTTTCCAAAAAACTCTTCTCCTTTTATATCGGCACAGAACCGATTGTCCTGCATTACATTGTCACAACTGGCGGCCAGACGAAAAGCGAAAGAAAAATACTCTATACAAACGAAAAGGTTTGTACTATAATAGATAACGTTTTTAAGACTAATTCAGACATCTCGCCTGAAAAAAGGAGAATTTTCCGCTATGCTTGCTAAACTTTTCCGGAACGGGAAATCCGATCAAAAAAAATTTACGCCAAAGAAACTCTCAGGAATGCAATTGATTGCAGTCGGATTTTTTCTGCTGATCATGGCCGGCACGTTTCTCTTAATGCTTCCGGTTTCCTCCAGAAACGGAACAGGCGCGCCTTTTATGACTGCGCTGTTTACTTCGACAAGCGCTTCCTGTGTGACAGGGCTGATTGTAGCGGACACTTTTACACAATGGTCTTTCTTTGGCCAGCTTGTAATACTTTTCTTAATACAAATCGGCGGACTTGGCTTTATCACAATCGGAACTGCCGTCGCACTGATCCTGCACAGGAAAATAGGGTTACGGGAGCGCGGCTGGATTCGCGAAAGTTTTAACGTACTTGATATCGGCGGCGTTGTTCGCCTGATCCGGCGCGTGTTAAAAGGAACGCTTCTGTTGGAAGGAATCGGAGCGCTGATTCTTGCGGTACGCTTTCTTCCCCGCATGGGACTGCCACAGAGCATCTACTACGGGATCTTTCACTCTGTCTCCGCATTCTGCAACGGCGGATTTGACCTGATGGGCCGTTACGAACAATACTCTTCATTTACCGCCTACTATGACGACCCGGTTGTCTGTTTTACTTTATGTTTTTTAATTTTAACCGGCGGGATCGGCTTTATTGTCTGGAACGACCTCGCAGACCACAAATGGCGCGTCCGAAAATATTCTCTGCAGACAAAAATGGTGTTAAGCATGTCGGCCGTCCTGATATTTGGCGGCGCGCTTCTTTTTTATCTGCTGGAGGGCAGCCGGCTTTATGCCGACATGAGCCCAACAGGAAAAATATGCAGCGCTTTTTTCAATGCTGTAACGCCGCGCACCGCCGGATTTAATACAACCGATACCGGCGCACTTTCCGAAGGCGGAAAGCTGCTTACCATTGTTCTGATGTTTATCGGAGGCGGTTCCGGTTCCACGGCAGGCGGCGTGAAAATGGCAACGATCTTTGTGCTGCTGTTATATCTGCGCTCCACGCTGTTACGCACGATGGGAACCAATATCTTTCACCGACGAATCGAAACCGATACGATCACAAAAGCATCGGCGCTTTTGTGCACCTATCTTTTTTCCGTGATTGCGGCAACGCTTGCCATCTGCGGAATGCAGAACTTTCCCATCGGAGACGTTCTGTTTGAAGTTGTATCCGCCGTCTGCACAGTCGGGATGAGTACCGGAATCACCGGTTCGATGAACCATATATCGCTGTGCATCCTTGCTTTTCTGATGTATATCGGCCGGCTGGGAAGCCTTTCGTTTGCGCTTTCGTTTACCGACCATAAAAAAATTACGCATGTTATGCAGCCGGTGGAACATGTAAATATCGGTTAATTATTTTAATGCAAAAATCACGCAAACCGTGTTTAAATTGGAGGAAATCATGAAGTCAATTTTAATTATCGGACTCGGCCGTTTCGGCTCTCATCTGTGTATGGATCTCTCAAAGCTGGACAATGAGATTATGATCGTGGACCAGGATGAATCCCGGCTGGAAGATCTGCTGCCGCATGTAATCAGCGCAAAGATCGGCGACTGCAGCAATGAAAAAGTACTGAGAAGTCTTGGCGTCGGAAATTTTGACATCTGCTTTGTCTGTATCGGAAACAATTTTCAGAGCAGCCTTGAAATTACAAGCCAGCTGAAAGAACTCGGCGCAAAATATGTCGTCAGCAAGGCAAACCGCGATATCCATGCAAAATTCCTGCTTCGAAACGGAGCGGACGAAGTGATTTACCCTGACCGTGACATTGCGGAAAAAGTCGCCGTGCGCTTCTCGGCCAATCAGGTGTTTGACTATGTAGAACTCGGAAAGGGATTTTCCATCTACGAAATTGCGCCGCTCCCGGAATGGATCGGCCATTCCATCAAAAGCCTTGATATACGCGCCAAATATCACACGAATATTATCGGCGTTAAGACGGATGAGAGAATGACGCTTATGCCGGGTCCGGATTATGTGTTCCGGAGAGAAGAACATCTGATGGTCATCGGCCACCAGACGGATATTGAAAAGATTATTAAGAAACTATAAATAAGTGTGCGGCAGAAACTATATGGAATACGACCACAGTCCCCTGATCTGATGTGACAGTTCATCGAAAGACCAGGTTCTGCCGCTTCTCTCGATGCAGTTGGGATCGTTCACGAGAAACTCCCCGTCTTTATGACCGTAAATCACAATAAAATGGCCGGATGCCGTAAAATCTCCGGCGCCTACCGAACAGATCAGTACGGAACCGCTGTCAAGATTCTTTTTCATTATAGATTCGTCAAGCGAAATTGTCTTCGCAGTAATCCCATAGTCCGATACGGCGTCCGTCATCAAGCTCCATGCGGTTCCTGTCCCCTCCACATAGTGCCCGTGGTTCATGCTGTATGAAGCGATCCGATCAGGCGTCGCCTCTGCATTTTTTGTCAGCGACACAATCACCATCGAAAGACAGGTCGGGCCGCATCCGGCAAGCCCGATCATACTGTCCCCATATGCGTAGTATCCCCAGCGCCTGTCCCACTGTAAAAACAGCGGATAATCCTCGTCCAGTTCCTGGCTGCTGATTCCGCCGCTTACCGTACCGTCCGACTGCGGGTACCCTTTTACAAATTCATACATCTCGGGATTATTGCAGAGCGCCGCAATGAGCTTTTCCGGATATTCCTGCGCGCTGTTGTAAATTTCCTCAAATTCCGGATATTTTAACGCCTGCTGCTCCAGCTCGTTCAACGCCTCGTATGTCTCTATCATCTTTGGCCGGTTTGGCTGATAAGATTCGGTAATCGCCTCATATTCCGGATTGACAGAGTGAAAATGTCTGATAAAATTAGCGGCGGTCAGACATACCGCCACACCGAAAAGAGCGGCAACTACGCGCCCAATCAGCCGAACTTTCCGCCGGCGTCTCCCTGCGGCTCTGTTTCGCTCTGATTTTCCATGGACACTGGAATAAGATCCGTTTGTGTTCACTCTCCTGTCGTTTCGATCTTCTCCTGTCTGTGTGATATCTATCATGTTTAATCCTGCCTGCATTTGTATTTCCCATATCCTTTCTTATACGCTGTTCTGATACTATGTTGATACATCCTGATTGGCATTATACAAAAGTACAGGCTTTTTTCCTTTTATATTTTCTTAATATATGGCTAAATTTTTATGATCTTTACAAAACAGCTGTCCCATCCTCATGAAATTCGTACTTTTCCACGATGCCTTCCCCGTCTTCCTCCATCAGAAACGACTTTAGTTTTCCGCTGTCATAAAATTGGATCGTTCTGCTTCCGGAAGATCCTTCCAACGTGAAGTCACCGCCGACGGCATATTGAAATGTTATGACAGGCTGTTCGGACTCGTTGTACTCGTAATGTTCCAGAATACGCTTCGGTACATCGCCGGTCGCTTCATAGGAAAATTTCGTTGTCAGTACTCTGCCATGCTCTGTGCTGCGATATTGATAAACATGAAAATATTCCAGCCTGTTTCTGTCAAATTTGATTTCGTGGCTCCGTTTTATGTCATCTGTCTTATCATCCTGAAAAAAACCTGCCTGATAAACTTCCGTAACACATGGTCTGCCCGCACTGTATTCGATACGTTCTCCGTCGATCTGCTGCCAGTCGTCGGTATACCGGTTTTTCTGGTATGCTCTGGCCACACCGGAATCTCCGGGTATATAGAGCGTCTCCCTGCTCTCATAGGAACTGTCATCCCATTCCGTGTAAAGCGCTTTCTGCGGGTGATCGTCCGTCGGGCCGGATCCGGCTACCTGCAGAAGATCACGGCCTCTGCCATCATAATACCGGTACAGATATGTCTTCTTGCCGCCGTCTTTGTCATACACATATTCGCAAAGTTTTTTTCCGTCCTCCGCAAAAATCACAACCGTCCTGTCCTGATTCTTTTTGCCGGAAGATCCCGTTATGACAACTCCGTCCCTGTATTGAAACGTTTTAAACAGGCTGATGTTCCCGTCCTGGTACACAGTCTGCTCCGTAATCCGCCCTTCCCCATCGTAATGATTGTCATAGAGCGTTTCCACTTCTTTCCCCGTCAAGGAATCATACTCCTGCCTGCAGACGACTGTTCCGTTTGCATCGTAACAGGTATTGAAATAATCCGAAAGCCACCCGTTCCTGTCATACTGATACCAATGAGTCGTGTTTCCGTTTTCGTCATACTGATATACCGTTGTACAACGCAGGGAGAGCGCTCCCTGATCTGCCGTAATATTCTGATTCGTATCCTTCTGTGAAAAATATAATTTTCGCTGCGGAACATGCAGCGAACCGTCTGACTTTTTGCGCACTGTGCGCGGCAGGACCGTTTCCTGTACACGACTTTTATATCTGCCCGACAACGAGCTGATGGCCGCCACGACCATAGAGCCAAGCAGAACCGCCGCAATCACTCCGTACAAAATTTTTGTGGAATTTTTTTTCTGATTCAATCAAATCCTCCCTGTTTTTTCCAGCATGATTTCAGATAGTTTCTTTTTATTGTAAAGTGGCCCGCCAAATCCGTCAAGGAAAAGATCGACGCACTTGCAGAAAAAAGAAAAAGCCGCTATACTGAAAAAGCAATTGACCGCTATGTTCCCGGCATTCCATGCCGGATAAAGCAGATATGAATCGCAGCAAAGCTGCGATATGGAGGGTAGTATGAAAATCGCCGGTATTATCGCAGAATATAATCCGTTTCACCACGGCCATGCATATCAGATCAGGGAATTAAAATCACAGACGGGCGTCGACTACGTGATCGCCGCCATGAGCGGGGATTTTGTACAGCGCGGCGCACCGGCCGTCATAGACAAATATGCGCGCGCCCAAATGGCTTTATCCTGCGGAATTGATCTGGTACTGGAACTTCCGTCGCTCTGGGCAACATCCAGCGCCCCCTATTTTGCGGCGGCCGGCGTTTCTCTCTTTGACAGGATGCACTGTATTGATTATCTGTGTTTTGGGGCTGAGACAGATAATCTTTCACTGTTTTATGACCTGGCGGATCTGCTCGCTGAGGAACCTCCCGTATATGCAAGCGCCGTCGCCGGCTTTCTGAAACAGGGGCTTTCCTATCCGCTCGCTGCAGAATATGCGCTGCAAAAAGCCGGCATCAGGGATACTGCATTCCTGTCCGCCCCCAACAACATTCTCGCACTGGAATACATCAAAGCGCTCCGACGCCAGAAGTCCCCGATCACGCCGTACCTGATCAAACGGGAAGGAGCCGGCTACCATGACGGGAGGCTCTCCGCCAAAAATCCGTCGGCCTCCGCCATTCGAAACTTCCTGCTGCAGCAAAAGAACGGCCATGCCGGACTCATGGAACAGGTGTTTTCCTCCCGGATCCTGCCGGCTTCTTCCCTGCGTATTATAGACGAATATCAAAGAAACGCCGTATTTTTGTCTCAGGACGATTTTTCCGCGCTCCTTTCCTATATCCTTCTGTCCAAAAGCACGGAAGATTTGTCAGATGCGGCCGATCTGACGCCGGAGATCGCAAACCGCCTGAAAAACTGCCTGCCAATGTTTCAGTCATTTTCGCAGTTTGCCGGTCTGATAAAAAGCCGCAATCTCACATACGCCAGAATCAGCCGCATCCTGCTTCATATCCTGCTTGACCATACAAAAAAAGATTATGCGCGTTTTCTCGAATCAGGACCTGTTCCCTATCTGCGCGTACTTGGCCTGAACAAAACGGCGGCGCCGCTGCTTTCCGCCATAAAAAGATCAGCGGATATACCGCTGATCTCCAAAGCCGCCGACGCCAAAAACAGACTATCTGAACATGCTTTTGCCCTGTTTCAAAAAGATATTTTTGCGGCCGACCTCTACGAACAGGTAAAATTTATGAAATATCATACCGCCAGTCACCGGAAACAGCCGACGGCGGAAAACACGCCGCCCCATGCTCCGTCTGACTGCGCAAGAAAAATGATACTGCTTCCTTAAATATCCGTTATGGCAGCAGACAGGACGCTGCTGTATATACCAGCCATGCCGCAAGCCATGCGACCACGCACTGGCCAACCACAACCAAAAACGCCCATTTGCCGCCAAGCTCCCGTTTGATCGCGGCAACGGCCGCAACACACGGCGTGTAGAGCAGACAAAAAATCAACAGAGACGCCGCGCCCGCCTTAGAAATGGCATTCGTCAGTACGCCGATTGATCCCATCAATACAGACAATGTTGAGACAACGCTTTCTTTTGCCATAAATCCGGTTAACAGCGCCGTCGAAATCCTCCAGTCGCCAAACCCCGTGGGACCAAAAATCGGAGAAAGCACTCCTGCCACCGCCGCTAACATACTGTCTTTGGAATCCGACACAACATTCAGACGGATATCGAACGTCTGTAAAAACCAGATGACAATTGTTGCAATAAAGATCACAGTAAATGCTCTCTGCAAAAAATCCTTTGCCTTATCCCACAAAAGCTGCGCCACATTTTTAACACCGGGCATCCTGTAATTTGGAAGCTCCATGACAAACGGCACGGCCTCCCCCTGAAACATTGTTCGTTTCATCACAAGCGCAATCAATACGCCCGCCAATATGCCGATAAAATACAATCCGACCATCACAAGCGCTCCGTATCCCGGAAAAAACGCAGCTGTAAAGAACGCATAAATCGGCAGCTTTGCAGAGCAGCTCATAAACGGCGTTAACAGAATCGTCATCTTGCGGTCGCGTTCGGAAGAGAGCGTTCTGCTCGCCATCACGCCCGGCACGGTACATCCGAATCCGATCAGCATCGGAACAATGCTTCGTCCGGATAAGCCCATTTTTCTAAGCAGCTTATCCATCACAAATGCGACTCTTGCCATGTATCCACTGTCCTCCAGAATAGACAAAAAGAAAAACAGGGTAATAATAATCGGCAGAAAACTTAACACGCTTCCCACCCCGTTAAAGATTCCGTCAATGACAAGCGAATGAAGCACATCACTGACACTGGCAGCTGTAAGCGCCTGATCTGTAAGCTCGGTGAGAGCGGTAATACAAAAGTCAAGCAGATTGGAAAGGCCGGCTCCGATGACATGAAAGGTAAGCCAGAACACAAGCCCCATAATCAGGACAAACATCGGGATCGCCGTGTATTTTCCGGTCAGAATGCGGTCGAGTTTCGCGCTTCTTACATGTTCTCTGCTCTCTTTGGGCTTGACGACCGCCTCGTCACAGACACGGCGTATAAACTGAAACCGCATATCGGCAAGCGCCGCCGCCCGGTCAAGTCCGCATTCCTCCTCCATCTGGATAATAATATGCTCGATCATTTCTTTTTCATTCCGGTTTAATTTGAGACTGTCTGTAATCAGCGAATCCCCTTCAATCAGCTTACTCGCGGCAAAACGCACCGGAAGCGCCGCCGCCTTTGCATGGTCTTCAATCAGATGCATGATGCCATGAATACACCGATGCAGTGCGCTCTCCTCTCCGTCTCCGTCGCAGTAATCAATGCGCTGTGGACATTCCCCGTATTTCGCCACATGGAGCGCATGATCCACGACTTCATGGATTCCCTCGTTTTTTGCAGCTGAAATCGGGATTACGGGAACGCCAAGCATTTCTTCCATCTCATTGATATGTACAGAACCACCGTTTTCCCTGACCTCATCCATCATATTGAGCGCAACTACCATAGGCATGTCAAGCTCCAGCAGCTGCATCGTCAAATAGAGATTGCGCTCAATATTTGACGCATCCACAATATTGATGATACCGCATGGACGCTCCCTGAGTAAAAATTCCCTTGTCACAATCTCCTCGCTGCTGTATGGAGACATGGAATAGATTCCCGGCAGGTCGGTGATACACGTATCGTCGTGTCCGCGTATCGATCCGTCTTTTCGGTCAACCGTTACGCCCGGAAAATTTCCGACATGCTGGTTAGAACCGGTCAGCCTGTTAAAAAGCGTTGTCTTTCCGCAGTTTTGATTGCCGATCAGCGCAAAGGTAAGCGTCTGTCCTTTTGGCAGCGGATGTTCCTCCTCTTTTCTGTGATACCTGCCGCCCTCTCCCAGTCCGGGATGCGGAACCGGGCGACGTTCCTTTTTTGCACCCGCCGCCGATTTCTGTTCCGTCACATGCGCAATCTCAATTTTTGCCGCGTCTGCTACGCGAAGCGTCAGTTCATATCCCTGTATCATAACTTCCAGCGGATCTCCCATAGGCGCAAATTTTACCATTGTTACTTTCGCGCCGGGAATCAGCCCCATATCAAGGAAATGCTGGCGCAGCGCACCCTCTCCGCCAATAGAACGAATGGTTGCCGTCTTTGCAATTTCCAGGTCTTTCAGTGTCATTTTCATTCTCCCCTTTGACCGTCTTTCCCGTAAATATTTCCATCCTCGCTCAGGACATACCAGTCCTTTACAAAAACCTGCCCCTCCTGATCCCAGTCAAATAGAAAGGCCGCCGTTCCAACGCCGTTCATCATTACCTTCTTCCGCATCCCTATCCTCCCACACAGCAGTCCGTCGTATATCCGATCATAAATAAAACAACCGCCAGAATAAGAAAACTGATCAGTACACGTCTGATCCATACAAGTTTTTTCTTTGTCAGAAAAGATATCGTTTCCACCGCAAAAAAAACTGCCAGCGAAACAAGAAAAAACAAAATTGGACCATCCACCGCCTCATCATTATGTCTGGCCGCAAGTTTATGCGCTGCCGAGGTCTTATAGATCACGGCCACAGCTGTTTCCAGAGCACACAGGATACAAAAAGCCACACGCTTCCATACTGTAACGCCGCGTTTCATCCCCGTATTCCATCCCTTTCTATTGAAGTAACCGCTGTATTTAATCCGAACACAGCACGGAAAGAAGCGTCTGATACCGATCGGTTTTCTGCTCGATATCCTGCTGTGAAACCCCAAGGTAGCGATAAACATCCTTTACAATCGGCTCCATCCGCTCTTTTTTTCCGGACCAGGAAATCCCTATTTTGGGATAAAAGGCGTCCAGCTCCAGCTCCATCGTCCCGTCCTCACCCTGTTCGATCAAAAACAGATGATACTCTGACGGGAACAGTTCTGCCGGAATCTGCTGTGCCTGCTGCAGATATTCTTCGTTTTGGCTTTCCACTTTCCGCAGCCACTGTGATACGGCTTTCTGATCGGAAAAATCCTCCGGCGGGGGTACTGCTTTCTCTTCTCCCAGAAGTTCCGGTGCAAAGAGACGGATCATCTCATGTTTCATCTGCCTTTTCCGCTGGAAATAATCGGGATACGACTCGCCGGCCTCACAGGCCTGATAGCGCTGCCTGATATACTGCATCACCTCTTCCATGGAATGAGCGCCGGCCGTGATTGATTCCCCGGCTTTCTTTCGCTTCCTCTCATACCGGATCTGCCGGAACCTGTTTTTCACCCGCCTTATGATATTTTTTTCTTTTTTGCCGCGCAAAGAACCGGCCAGAAAAATGCTGGTCGGCCCGTCTGCTCCTCCGATTACGGTTATGGCTTTCGCCGAACGTACTTTTCTCCCTGCGGACATCTTTTTCCCTTTCTGCTGTCTGCCCCTTATGGCTGCATTCCCCGGCGCGGCCCCGCTATGCCAGCAATTCTCTGCTCACTGTCTTTAACGTCTCGCGGATTGCGATATGCTGCGGACAGGCTTCCTCGCATTTTCCGCATTCAATACATTCCGTCGCCCTCGCCTTTCCATGACTTCCCACAAGCCAGTCCTCCTGCCCTCTTGCCCGTTCCTTATCGCGGTAAAGCGTCAGGTAGTTCATCGCGGTAAAGGAACCGGAAATGCCGATATTCTTCGGACACACTTTTGCACAATAATTGCATGTAGTACACGGAATCAGCGGAATTTTTTTCAATTCCTGCTGCGCCGCATTTAAAGTCTCTTTTTGCTCTTTTGACAGCCTTTCAAAAGATTTCATAAAGGAGAGGTTATCTTTCATCTGTTTTAAATCGCTCATTCCGGAAAGCACCGTGATAACGCCGGGCAGATCCGCCGCAAATCGAATCGCCCACGATGCAGCCGAGGACTCCGGTTCCGCGTCTTTTAAGATCTTTTCCACCGATTCCGGCGGTGTTGCGAGCATACCGCCCTTTACCGGCTCCATAATGATGACCGGTTTGTTATGTTTTCTGGCCACCTTATAACAGCGTCCCGACTGCACTGTCGGATTTTCCCAGTCGGCATAATTAATCTGCAGCTGTACAAATTCCATTTCGGGATGTGCAGTCAGGATCTCGTCGAGTTCTTCCGGCGTGGAGTGAAATGAAAACCCGACATGTCGTATCAGTCCTTCTTTCTTCTTCTGCTGCACCCAGTTCCACATATCAAAATCGTCAAAATAATGCGATCTTGCCTCGCCAAGGTTATGAAGCAGGTAAAAATCAAAATATCCTGCGCCCGTCTGTTTTAAAGAAGTATCAAACTGCGCATAGGCCTCCTCTTTCGTCTTACAGTCAATCCAGGCTGCATTTTTTGTGGCCAGCTGATATTTCTCCCTGGGATAGCGCTCCACAAGCGCTTTGCGCGCCGCGTCCTCGCTGCCCGCATAGGCCCATGCCGTGTCAAAATATGTAAACCCCGCCGCAAGAAACAGATCGACCATTTCCTTTGTCTGCTCAATATCAATTTCTTCTCCGTTTTTTGGCAGACGCATCAGGCCAAACCCCAGTTTTTTAATTTCTTCTCCTAAATATGCCATTTGATCTCTTCCTTTCTGTTATCCGTTTTAAATCAGCGACTTCTTTTATTATAACCAAACGGGAAAAAAAGTAAAGCGGCTTTCCTTTCTGACGTTCTCCTACTCTTTCTCTTTCCAGTACCACCATTTTAATTTCTCCGGATCATGCTCTTCATGTTCCGCATAATATACCGCGCAGCGATATACATAAAGTACGCACCGGTCGTCCAAAAACCCCTTTTGCAGACTGTCCAGATAATATAATTGTTCCGGATCTTTACCTCTTAAATCTGCAATACAGTTGATTCCGATATTCTTAAGATGACGTTCCATATTTTCGCCCACACCCGGTATTTTTCTTAAATCACTGCCCCCGTTTTTCTCAGAGGCTTTCCCGCACTCACTCCGCTTTTCCCCGCGAAGCGGCTGATTGTTTTTCTGTTCCATGCGATTGTCTGTCCCCTTTCCATCTCTTATTCTATCAGATCTTTGCCGTCTGTCAATCGCATGACGGAAACGGGCCGGCCCGGACTTTGCAGCCCCCCTGCCCTCTCGGATTCCCGCACTGAACGCCCACAGGGACACAAAGCGGCAGCAGTCACGAGAAGTAACATTTTCCGACCTGTCACCACTGGAAGAAAGCCAGCTTGTTACCTACGACAAATATTTTCAGATGATGAAGCTGAACAGCCTTTCATTATTGCGGGAAAAGAAATAAGCGGCGTCCCAGTCCTCCCGTTTATGGGAAGCGGAAACGCCGCTGTGCGGGTCACTCATTATTATTTTTCGTCTGCGATCATGTTCTGCATGGCTTCGCCAAAGTCTGCCGTAAAGGAAAAAATGAAATATTCCAAAACG
>CAMUHN010000045.1 GCA_947088675.1 uncultured Roseburia sp. | reverse complement strand
ACACATACAGTTTAAGGCAGGTATGGCCGATTTCAAATGAATTGATCGATAAAATTTCAGCTGCCAATGATCCCGCAACAGCAGATATGGTGAATGGACATCTGGTAGTAAGAGGCAATACAATTAATTACGATTTGAATGTCAGCAAGGCGAACGGCGTATTTGCCGGTGTCGGACCAAGGGGCGGGCAGAAAAGCGATATGGTGTCGTTAAATATGACGGCTATCGGCAACAGCGCCAGTATGAATGCTCCTGGTCGTTTTTCCAATATCAGCATTGATTTCTCTCAGGTAAAGGAATCCAACAACGGCGGAAAATCGACGGCGGCTATGGATTCCGGCGCGCTGGACGGCACAACGGGAAAAGGAAAGAAGCTTGGCGCAATGATCGGACTGTCGGTGGAAAAATCCGGTAAGATCTGGGGTACTTATGACAACGGAAATACCGAACTTCTGGGTCAGATTGCGGTCGCGCAGTTTGCGAATGCATCCGGTCTGGAGAAAGTCGGCGACAACTGCTATACGACAACCTTGAACTCCGGCGATTTCGACGGCATCGGCACCTCGATTGATGCGGACGGAAGTTCGATGACATCCGGCGAGCTTGAGATGTCAAACGTGGATCTGTCGACCGAGTTTACACAGATGATTATCACGCAGCGTGGATTCCAGGCAAATTCACGTGTGATTTCCACATCGGATTCTCTGCTGGAAGAACTTGTAAACCTTAAGAGGTAAAAATAAATCGCAAAACATATTCACACATTTTGTGATCTGTGTTATAATAAAAAAGCGTGTGACCTGTGCTTTTCTACAGGCAAAAGCGGCAGGCCACACGGTTTTTATGGGCGGATGTAACAGGAGGAGTATCCGGACTGTTACAGGAAGATTTGATATTCGTAAAAGAAATTGTAAAAGAAAGTAGACAAAGAGACAAAAGTTTAGTAAAATCATACAGTAGGGCTTGATATCAGATGTCTGATATTTACAGGATTACAGAAAAAGAGAATGGGTAGGTGGATGAGGTGGATATAGCTTCATTAATTGGTATTTTACTTGGCGCTGGTATGTTTGCGTTCGGTGTAATCTCAAACCAGGGGATTGCAGGTATGAAAGCAATGTGGGACTTTGCGTCTTTCGTTATTACGGTAGGCGGTTCCGTTTCCGGTACGATCGGATCCAACAAGCTTCCGGATTACATAAACGGTATGAAAGCAATGGGCCTGTTCTTTAAGGCTCCGGTATACGATTCGGGGGAAGTAATACGGCTGATCATTGAGCTTTCCAACACGGCAAGAAAAGAAGGGCTTCTGGCACTGGAGGAAGCGGCCAACAATATTGAAGACGAATTCCTGAAAAAAGGGGTTATGCTTGTAGTTGACGGTACAGATCCGGAGCTGGTGCGCGGAATTATGGAGACAGATCTTTCCTGTATTGAATCAAGACATAAAAAAGCAATCGGCGTATGGGAGAAATGGGCGGAACTTGGCCCAGCATGGGGAATGATCGGTACACTGATCGGACTGATCCTCATGCTTGGAGACTTGCAGGATATGGCGACGATCGGCCCGAACATGGCAGTCGCGCTTGTTACGACACTGTATGGTTCGCTGATCGCGAACTGGCTGTGTAACCCGACAGCCTCCAAGTTAAAAGTAAACAATGATATGGAAATGATGGTTAAGGAAATTACGGTGGAGGGAATCCTGTCCATTCAGGCAGGTGAGAACCCACGTGTCATAGAAGAAAAGCTGAAATCATTCCTGGCTCCGTCAGCGCGTGAGACAGCTGCAGAAGGCGGTGACGAATAGTGGCAAAAAAGAAACAGGAAGATCCACCAGCAGGTTCGCCTGCATGGATGGCAACATTCAGCGATCTGATGAATCTTCTGCTCTGCTTCTTCGTTTTGCTGTTTGCCATGTCTTCAATTGACAGTGAAAAATGGGAAAAAGTAGTTGCTTCCCTGCAGAGCGCATTCAGTGTTTTGCCGGCGGGCGGCGCATCAATCAGCGAGGGTGTTCTTGTATCTTCCGGTGTCAGCCAGCTGGAAGCGCTCGATAATTACTACAAAGAGGAAGCAAATTCCGACACGACAGAGCGCACCGAACAGGAGGAGCTTGTTGAGGCATATGAGGAACAGTCGCTTGCCGAATCGGAGGAGATGGCCGAACAGATTGAGGAGGAGCTGAAGCGTTATGCGCTTCAGGATCAGGTGGAAGTAGATTTCAATGCCGAATATGTGGTGTTGAATTTAAACGGGGCTTTATTATTTGATTCCGGTAAATCAGAACTGAGATCAGAGGCATATAAGCTGATTGACCGGGTTGGCAGTATTATTGAGGCTTACAGCAACAATATTATTGACGTGGAAGGGCATACCGACAATGTGCCGATTCATTCCGCAAAATACGAAGATAATAATGTACTTTCCATGTACAGGGCCCTTACAGTTGCGAATTATCTGCGTGAAATAACCAGTCTGGAAGCGTCGCATATCAAATCTTCCGGAAGGGGCGAATATCTGCCAATTGCAGATAACGGGACTCCGGAAGGCCGTGCAAGGAACAGGCGTGTGGAGATCAAGATTTATAATTCGTATTATTCAAATATAGAGCAGTAGGAAGGGGAACTTATGAAAAAGAATTTAATATCAGTGATTGTGCTCACTTTAGTGCTTGCAAATCTTATTCTCACGGCAATACTGGTGTTTACCGTTGTTCCGCAGTCCAAAAAATCAAATGAACTGATTGACGAGATCTGTATGGCGATTGATCTGGAACTGGAGGGCGGACAGAATAAAAAGCTTGCGGATATCCCGATTGAAGATATTGAGATTTACAATATTGCGGAGACTTTTACAGTTACGTTAAAGGAGAGCGGAGATGGCGCAAAACCGCATTATGCCGTATTTTCTCTTGGTCTGTCATTAAATACCAAGAGCGAGGGATATGAGACATACGGCGGCACGGAGGGGCTGACAGCCAAAGAGACGTTAATTCGTGATGAGATCAATACGATTGTCGGCAGATATACCCTGGAAGAATTTAAACAGGATCAGCAGAGTTTTGTAAAAGAAGAGATTTTAAAATCCATGCAGGCAATGTTTGGCGGTACCGATTTTATTATAGGTGTGAATTTCTCAAATGTAAATGCAGAATAGAAACTGGTCTTGATACTCGATTAGGTGGTGAGAGAGAATGAGTGATATCTTATCGCAGGATGAGATTGACCGATTGCTCAAACAGTTGAGCAGCGGCGAGTTGGATGTAGATGACATCGAAGAGAAAAAAGAAAAGCAGATCAAGAATTACGACTTTGCCCGTCCTGCAAAATTTTCCAAGGAACATTTACGCACATTGGAAATTATTTATGAACATTACGGCAGATTATTGTCCGCAAATCTTCCTGTATATTTGAGAAAATCCGTACAGGTGGAGGTGGTCAGTTCAGAGGCTGTCACTTATTCAGAATTTGCAAATGCATTATCGAATCCGGTATTGCTGGGAATTATTAATTTTGCTCCTCTTGGAGGCAGTATTATTATCGAGATGGCAAACAATATAGGATATTCGATTGTTGACCGCATGTTAGGCGGGGCCGGGCTGCCGCTTGAGAAAGTGAGGGAGTTTTCGGAAATTGAGCTTTTGATTATCGAGAGGATTTATAATGTCTGTGTGGATCTTCTGATCGAGCCATGGAGCAATGTCTGTGAATTGAAACCGCGATTAGAGCGGATGGAGACAAATTCACAGTATGCGCAGATAATATCGCCAACAGAAATGATCGCTCTTTTGACGCTTAATATCAGGATTGGCGAGGTAGAAGGATTGATTAATATATGTCTTCCGTATATTACGCTGGAAGATATTATGGATAAATTAAATACAAAATACTGGTATTCCAGTCTTCAGCAAAAAGATGAGAAAGTATATACTGACACATTGGAAGCGCTGATTTCAAGAGCGCCAATGCCGATCAAAGCAGTGTTGGGCAACAGTTCCATATCAGTCAACGATTTTCTGGGGCTGCAGAGAGGAGATATTATCCGGCTCGATACGAAAGTAAATCAGGAATTGAATGTCTTTGTAGGCAGTATCAGAAAATTTACTGCTCTGCCGGGCGCATCCGGTGAAAGCTATGCAGTGAGAGTTACGTCAGTGGTTAGGGAGGAGTAGTAGAATGGATGGAGGAACAATGTCCCAGGAGGAAATCAACGCTTTGTTGAATAATTCCGGGGGTGCAGATTCAGGTGCCGGTTCCGCTTCGGATGTGGAACTGTTGACTGACAGGGAAAAGGATTCGATTGGTGAGATTTCCAATATCAGTATGGGAACTGCCGCTACCACCCTGTTTTCGTTGGTAAACCGTAAAGTGGATATTTCGACTCCGGTTGTCGGATTTGCGACATGGAGCGATATCTGTGATGCGTATGAACGTCCCTGTGTATTTATCAGAATTGCATACACAGTGGGATTGGACGGCAGCAATATTCTCGTATTAAGGGAAAATGACGTTAAAATTATTACCGATCTGATGATGGGTGGAGACGGCACAAATTTGACGGGAGAACTGGGAGAGCTTCATTTGAGTGCAATCAGTGAGGCGATGAACCAGATGATGGGTTCGGCGGCAACCTCTTTGTCTTCCATGTTGAATAAAGTAATTGATATCAGTCCCCCGACCGCAGATCTGATTGATCTGCAGCAGACCATTGACGAAAGTTCCATTGATGAATTTCTTGGAGGTACGTTTGTCAAAATTTCGTTTCGCATGGAGATCGGTGATCTGATTGACAGTGAAATCATGCAGTTGTATCCGGTTTCTTTTGCAAAAGAGATGTGTCAGAGTGTGACGAAAAATATGGAAGAGGACGTTAAGTCCACACTGGGTACAAAGGCCGTTGAGCCGGCTCCGCAGGCTGCTGCGCCGCAGCCGCAGCCAGTACCTCAACCGCAGGCAGCGCCAATGATGGGTCAGCCGATGATGGGTCAGCCGATGGCGGCTCCCCAGATGATGGGTCAGCCGATGATGGGAATGGATATGTCTCAGATGTACGGTCAGCAGGTAAATGTCCAGCCCGCGCAGTTTCAGGCCTTTTCCGGAGCTATGCCGGCAGGGTACGGCCCGGAGAATATTGAACTGATTATGGATGTGCCTCTTGAAGTTACTGTTGAACTTGGAAGAACTTCAAAATCTATAAAAGAAATACTTGATTTTGCACCCGGAACTATTATAGAATTAAATCGTATCGCCGGTGAGCCAATTGATGTATTAGTGAACGGGAAATATGTTGCCAAAGGCGAGGTTGTAATTATTGAGGAGAGTTACGGTATCCGTATTACCGAGATAATTAATTAGTTAGAAACCAAGTAAAACATATATGAATAGGAGAGAATATTATGGCAAAGATTATGATTTGTGATGATGCAGCTTTTATGAGAATGATGATTAAGGACATTCTGACCAAGAATGGTTATGAAATTGCTGCTGAAGCAGAAAACGGTGCGATTGCGGTAGAAAAATATCCTGAGACAAAACCGGATCTGGTACTGATGGATATTACGATGCCGGATATGGACGGTATCCAGGCGTTAAAGAAAATTAAGGAACTTGATGCGGGCGCAAATGTTATTATGTGTTCGGCTATGGGTCAGCAGGCTATGGTTATTGAGGCAATTCAGTCCGGCGCAAAAGATTTTATTGTAAAACCGTTCCAGGCAGAGCGCGTATTAGAAGCCGTTAAGAAAGTAGTTGGTTAACGGAATACTGCTTAGTTCTTCTCTCAAAAGTTTTATACAGCTTTTGGGCGTACTTGTGATATTTTTATTTGTCCTGCTGATTACGTATATTACGACCAGATGGATCGCCGGATACCAGAAAGGGCATATGGCGGGACAGAATCTGCAGTTAATTGAGACAATGCGGATTGCGAATAATAAATTTGTCCAGATTATTCAGGCAGGTGAGATATATCTTGTGGTAGCTGTGGGCAAGGATGATGTGTCTCTGTTGGCAGAGCTTACGGCAGAGCAGCTTCTTGAATTGCCCTCGGAACAGACGGGAAGTTCGGGTACGCCGGATTTCCAGGAGATTTTGGACAAGTTGAAAGAGCATTTGCCGAAGAAGAAGGATTAGGTGTGAAAGATTGTTATGACAAAATTAAAAAAGGCATATTGTATCATATCATTTGCAGCTGCGATCTTTGTGTTTGCTGCTGCGATTGTAATTGGGCATGATGATATCAGTCTATATGCGGCGTCTGCGAGTTCGGAAGCAATTGACGGTCTGTCAGAGCCGACGGATCAGGGACTCCTTGATGCACGGGAAGATAATACAGATGGTCTGCACATTATATACAATAATGATACAGGATCTTTGTCTACGCCGGTGCGTGCATTTCTTGTATTGACAATTATTGCATTGGCGCCGTCAATTTTAATTATGCTGACTTCGTACACGAGGATTATTATTGTACTGCATTTTCTCCGCACAGCGCTTGGTACGCAGTCAACGCCTCCAAACCAGGTCATGATAGGGTTGGCATTGTTTATGACATTTTTTCTGATGTGGCCTACCTGGCAGGAAATCAATGAAAATGCCATTCAACCGTTGGATAACGGCGAGATTACGATGGAGCAGGCATTGGCAGAGGCGGAAATTCCGCTTCGTCATTTTATGGAAGGACAGACGCTTGAAAAAGACCAGGCCGTGTTTATCGATTTATCCGGTGAGACATACGGAGAAGACGATAAAGTGCCAATGACGATATTGATACCGTCATTTATTTTAAGCGAGCTGCGTTATGCTTTTATTATGGGATTTTGTATTTATATTCCCTTTATTGTAATTGACATGGTCGTGGCTTCCGTATTGATGTCTATGGGTATGATGATGCTGCCTCCGACAACGATTTCTCTTCCGTTTAAAATTTTGCTTTTTATTATGGCGGACGGGTGGAACCTGGTGGTTCGCAATATTTTGCAGACCTTTTATTAGTACAGAGGTCAGAGAGCAGGAGGATACAATGACACAGGGAGAAGTTCTTGATCTGATACGGGAAGCGTTATATGTGATTATTATAAATTCAGCGCCGATGTTGTTAATTTCACTGATTGTAGGATTAGTGATCAGTATTTTTCAGACTGTCACTTCTATTCAGGAACAGACATTGACATTTGTGCCCAAGATTATTTCTGTTTTTGTGGGGCTGATGTTTTTTGGCTCCTGGATCCTGAATAATCTGATTGAATTTATGACGGGCCTGTGGTCAAATTTTAGTGTGTATATTCGATAGGACAGACTATGATTAATTATACATTTTCGCTGCTGGATTTTGAAAAATGGCTGCTGATACTGGCCCGCATATCCGGATTTGTGTTTGTAGCCCCGTTTTTTGGCACAAGAAATATTCCGTCCCGGACAAAGGTAGGATTTTCCGTATTTGTCGCTCTGATGGTTTCCGGTATGATTGATCAGTCCGGAATTGAATATACGGGAATGATAGGATATGCGATTATTGTTTTGAAGGAAGGAATTACAGGGTTGCTGATAGGATTTGCTGCCAACATTTGTAATTCCATTATTTTATTTGCGGGCAATATTATTGATATGGATATCGGGTTGTCAATGGCACAGGAATTTGATCCGATGATGAATACGCAGGTTACAATTTCAGGAAACCTGTACAATTATTTTGTATTGCTTATGATGATCGCCACGAATACACATTTTTATATTCTTCGAGCGATTGTTGACTGTTTTCAGCTGATACCGGTAAACGGGCAGATTTTTCGATGGGATAGTCTTCTTCTGACAATGATTCAGTTTTTTACAGATTTATTTGTGATAGCTTTTCGAATCATACTGCCTGTTTTTATATGTATCATGATTTTAAACTGTGTGCTGGGCATTATGGCAAAGGTAGCGCCGCAGATGAACATGTTTTCTGTCGGTATGCAGATGAAGATTCTGGTAGGACTTGGCGTATTGTTTATAACGACGGTTATGTTTTCGGATGCCGCTAATTTTATATTTGGAGAGATCAAGCGGATGGTTATGTCAGTGATAGAGGGATTGTATTGATAAAATATAATTTACAATGGTTTGCCAAGGACGGGCCGGGCGGCGAAAAAACGGAACCGGCAACTGCAAAGAGGCTGCGTGAGGCAAGAGAAGACGGTAAAGTTGCAAAAAGTAAGGAATTATCGGCGGCTTTTGCGCTGATTGTATTGTTTTTGGTATTAAAGGTGTTTATATCCCATGTTGGCACGGGATTTTTGGAAACGTTCGATTATGTCTACAAAATGATACCGGATTTTGTTTCCATTAATGCAAAAGATGTTTCTTCGAAAGCAGTGTCCAGTCTGCTTGTTGTGATTTTTCAGAAAATGCTGGTCATCGTGGCTCCGTTCTTTCTGTTCGGATTTGTGACGACGCTGGCAGTCAATATTCTTCAGGTGGGGTGGAAAATTTCCACGAAGCCGATGAAGCCAAAATTTGATAAGTTTAATCCGGTAAACGGATTTAAAAGATTATTTTCCAAAGATTCTCTGGTTGAATTATTGAAATCTCTTCTGAAGATAGGTATTATAGTAATAATTGTATATACTTCGATTAAAGATAAAACCGATTATATTTTTATCCTGTACGATATCAATTTAAATCAGGCGCTCGCTATGTGTGCGGACATTATTTTCGATACAGGTCTTAAAATATCTGTCGTCTATCTTATATTGGGAATAGCAGATTTTGTCTATCAGAAATTCCGTTTTAAGGAAGAGATGAAAATGACAAAACAGGAAGTAAAAGACGAATATAAAAATACCGAGGGAGATCCTCAGATTAAGGGAAAGCAGCGGCAGAGAATGCGGGAGGCATCCATGCGGCGAATGATGCAGGATGTTCCGAATGCGGATGTTGTCATTACAAACCCGACGCATCTTGCGGTTGCCGTCAAATATGACGCAGAGAAACAGAGAGCGCCGATTGTGGTGGCAAAAGGGGAAGACCATCTCGCGATGAAAATTCGGGAGGCGGCAAAAGAGCACAATATAGAAATTGTAGAGAATAAGCCGTTGGCAAGGATGCTGTACGCAAACGTAGACATCGGTTCGGAAATACCGCCTGAATTGTATCAGGCAGTTGCGGAAATTCTGGCTGTGGTATATCATAAAAAGCAGTAGGGAAAGGGGAAAAGGCATGAAAAAATCAGATCTGGGTATAGCGGTATATCTGCTGGCTGCAATTGTATTCCTGATTGTGCCGATTAGTTCCACATTACTTGATGTAATGTTGGCCCTTAATATATCAATCGGACTGATTGTATTATTTAATACGTTATTTGTGAAAGAAGTGCTGGATATGTCGTTTTATCCGACAATACTGTTGTTTACGACGATTTTCCGTATATCTCTGAATGTATCTTCAACACGTCTGATTCTGACAACAGGTGATCCGGGAAATGTCGTGGCGACATTCGGACAGTTTGTCGGCGGCAATGATATGGTAGTCGGAGCCGTAGTGTTCATTATTCTTATTATCATTCAGTTTGTGGTAATTAACAAAGGTTCCGAGCGTGTTTCAGAAGTAACGGCACGTTTTACATTGGATGCAATGCCAGGTAAGCAGATGGCGATTGACGCCGATCTGAATACAGGGGCAATTACAGATAAAGAGGCAATTGAGCGAAGAAACAAAATACAGGAGGAGTCTACATTCTTCGGTTCCATGGATGGTGCTACAAAGTACGTAAAAGGAGATGCAACGGCAGGACTTTTGATTACATTTGTAAACCTGATTGGCGGGACGATTATGGGTGTATGGCGCGGCGGTCTTGGATTTTCAGATGCCATTCAGCAATACGGTATCCTGACGATCGGTGACGGGCTCTGTTCACAGATTCCGTCCCTGTGTATTTCGCTTGCAACCGGTATTCTGGTTACAAAGGGTTCGAAACAGGCGGATTTCAGCAATGTGCTTGTAGGACAGCTGTTCGGTATTCCGAAAGTTCTTTATATTGTAGGGCTTACACTGATGTTTCTGGGAATTATGACGCCGCTTAACACGCTGCTGTTTCTTATTTTCGGCGTTGTATTTCTGATCTGCGGAAAGACAATCGACAGGTCTATCGGTATTGAAAGTATAGAGGAGGAGGCTTCCATGGAAGAAACGGAGGCGGAGGAGATCCGCAAGCCGGAAAATGTGGTTTCCCTTCTTCAGGTAGATCCGATCGAGCTGGAATTTGGATATGGTATTATTCCGCTTGCGGATGTCAATCAGGGCGGAGATTTGCTGGATCGTGTTGTTATGATACGGCGTCAGATTGCTCTGGAACTTGGTACGGTCGTACCGATTATACGACTGCGTGATAACATTCAGCTGAATCCGAATCAGTATATCATTAAAATCAAGGGGATACAGGTGACAGAAGGCGAAATTCTGTTTGATCACTATATGGCAATGAATCCGGGATTTGTGGAAGAAGAGATTACCGGTATTCCAACGTTTGAGCCGTCGTTCCATCTGCCGGCGATCTGGATTACGGAGAGCCAGAGGGAGCGCGCAGAGAGTCTTGGCTATACGGTTGTGGATCCACCGTCTATTATTGCGACGCATTTGACCGAGGTGATACGTTCCCATATTGCGGAGCTGCTCACAAGACAGGATGTGCAGAACCTTGTCAACAACTTAAAAGAGAGCAATCCGGTTCTGGTGGACGAACTGATTCCGAAAGCGCTCGGGCTTGGAGAAGTGCAGAAAGTGCTTCAAAACCTGCTGAACGAGGGGATTTCTATCCGCGACCTGCTCACGATTTTTGAGACGCTTGCAGATCATGCGACCGGGACGAGAGATACCGACGTATTGACGGAATATGTTCGCCAGAGCTTAAAACGCGCGATCTCCAGCAAGTATTTTCCGGCAAATGAGACAACGAGTGTCATTACGCTGGATCCGAAAGTGGAACAGGATATCATGTCTTCCGTTAAACAGACGGAGCAGGGCGCATACCTGACGCTGGACCCGGACAAGACAAAAGCAATTATCAGTTCCGTGGAGACGGAAGCTGCAAAACTGGAAAATATGGGCAAGAGTGCGATTGTTATCACTTCGCCAATTGTAAGAATGTATTTCAAAAAAATGACGGAAGATTATTTAAGGGATTTGATTGTAATCTCATATAATGAAGTGGAATCAGACATCGAATTACAGTCAGTGGGGATGGTGACAGCATAAAATGACGATCAATAAATATCAGGGTGAAACGAAAGAAGAGGCGATAGAAAAGGCAAAAGAAGAACTTGGGGCAAATGCCGTTGTGATGAACGTCAGGGAAATCAAACCAAAAGGTATTCTGAAAGGGTTTAAAAAGTCTGTTTTTGAAGTCACTGCCGCAATGGAGGAAAAGGAAAAATTTGTCAATCCTCTTTCCGCAATTCATGCACCTTTGAAGATGCACGAGGGAATCAATCTTGCTGCGGATGAGAAAATACCTTTTTCGCAGCTTCAGGACAAGTCCCCGGTTCGGCCGAAAGAGACGATACCGGAAAAACCCAAAATAATGCCGGCAGCGCCGGAGACACCGCCTGACGTCAGCAATGGGGAGCTGGAGAGACGGCTGGAAAATCTTTCCAGTATCCTGGAAAAGACATTTTCCACTGAGGAGGTAAAAAAAGAGGAACCGGCGGAAAAGCTGGAGCAGACGACGGTCGTTACAAATCCGGAAAGTTTTCATTTTATTAAAATGCTTTATCGCACCATGCTGGAGAACGATGTAAACGAAATTTATGTCAATCAGATTATGGACGAGGCGGAGAAAGTACTTCACAATGGAAGCAGCGTCGATTATATCCTTTCCAATGTGTATCAGAAGATGATTTTAAAACTCGGACAGCCAAAAACAATTCAGCTGGAGGGAAAGAAACCGAAAGTAGTGTTTGTAATCGGACCCACCGGAGTGGGAAAAACGACGACGATTGCAAAAATTGCATCAAAGTATAAAGTTGACAAGGGTAGAAAGGTGGCGTTTTTAACGGCCGATACTTATCGTATAGCGGCTACGGAACAGCTTCGCGTCTATGCAAATATTCTTGACGCACCGATGAGTATTATCTATTCGGCAGATGAAATGAACGCGGCGATTGACCGGGTTAAAGAATACGACCTCGTATTTGTGGACACGGCAGGATTTTCCCATAAAAATGACAGTCAGTGCGAGGATATGAAAAAGCTGATCGGGGGGCTTTCGGAGGATTATGAGAAAGAAGTTTATCTGGTAATCAGCGCAACGACAAAATACAGAGATTTGTTGGAAATCGCAGATATTTATAAAGAAATCGCAGATTATAAATTAATATTTACAAAATTGGACGAGACTACAACTTACGGCAATATATTAAACATCAGGATGTATTCGGGGGCGCCTCTTTCCTATATGACGGAAGGGCAGAATGTGCCGGATGATTTGTCGGAGTTTGATACGCAAAAGATTGTGAAGCAGTTGCTGGGAGGCAGGTAACTATATGGATCAGGCAGAGAAGCTTAGGAATGTTATTAAAGTCAAAAACCAGAATTATAAGCAGAATGCCAGAGTGATTACGATAACAAGCGGAAAAGGCGGTGTTGGGAAGTCGAATCTAGCCGTAAATCTTGCGGTACAGCTGCAAAAGATGGGGAAACGCGTGCTGATTATCGATGCGGATTTTGGACTTGCAAATATCGAAGTCATGTTTGGTTCTATGCCAAAGTATAATTTAAGTGATCTTGTATATCGCGGAAAAAGAATCCGGGATATTATTACAGAGGGGCCGATGGGGATCGGATTTATTTCCGGCGGCTCTGGGGTTGTCAGCATGAACAATTTATCCGGCGAGCAGATTGCCTATGTGGTCAAATGCCTGGGCGAGCTGGATAATATGGCTGATATTATATTGGTGGATACAGGAGCCGGCATTGCAGATAATGTGCTGGAATTTGTGATGGCAAGTTCTGAAGTCCTGCTGATCACTACGCCGGAACCAAGTTCTCTGACTGATTCTTATTCGCTGCTTAAGGCGCTTTACCGCAACCCAAATTTTCTGCGGGAAAATACGGTGATCAAAGTGATTGCCAACCGTGTGACGTCACCGGAGGAAGGAATCAGTACCTATGAGAAACTGAAATCCGTTGTCACACAGTTTTTGCACGGCAAGATTGAATATATAGGGATGATCCCGCAGGATTCATTATTGGAGAAGTCTGTACGACAGCAGAAAATAGTTTCGCTGAATGCGCCCGATTCCAATGCGGCGCGTGCGTTTGAGGTAATGGCGGCAAATCTGCTTCATGAAAATCATCACGATTTTCGTATGTACAGTGGAATCAGACAGTTTTTTCATGGTTTTTTTACAATACTAAATAACAGGGAGTAACAGGAAATGGAGTTTTTGGATATTATACAGATTGGTGACAAGTTAGAGCTTCGGATTGCGCAGAAAGCGGAGACGGAAGAGAAGACATCAGAGAAGCCGAAAGTATATAAAAGTCAGGTTGTTGATTTTTTGGAAAACGGGAATATGCTTGCCAGTATGCCAACAGAAAAAGGGCGCCTTATGCTCCTTACACTGGGACTTCGCTATGAACTGGTATTTTATTCTAATGGAGGCCTCTATCGTGCAATTGGACTGATTAAGGAGAGATATAAAAAAGATAATTTATACATAGTAGAAATTGAATTAAAAACCCAGGTGGAAAAATTTCAGAGACGCGAATTTTTCCGTTATCCCTGTACACTTGATCTGAAATATTTTATTCTTTCAAAAGAAGAGGCGGCAATGGAAACTGTCGATGAGATTTTCGCAAGTTTGAGAGACGAGTATTTCAATGAAAAGATTGAAGTTGGCATACTTGTCGATCTAAGCGGAGGCGGCACACGTTTTCGTACAAAACGCGAAATTCGTGATACGGATACGCTGTTATTGGAATTAAGACTCAAAAATGCAGTACAGGACGCACAGTATTATCTGGTTGCAAATGTCGTAGCGAGCTATACCGTAAAGAATAATGAGGGCGAGACATTCTATGAGGTGCGTTCCAAGTTTAAGATGCATGATGACAGGATTCGGGAAGAGATTATTCGCTATATTTTCGAAGAAGAGCGAAGACGTATCAAAGTAGAGAAAAGAGATTAAAATAGAAAAAGGGTATGCTATGATGAAAAACATTTTGGTTGTTGATGACTCTGCACTCATGAGAAAGGTATTATGTGATATAATCAATGCAGATGGGACATTTCAGGTATCCGATGTGTGCCGCGATGGGCTGGAGGCCTATGAAAAGCTGAAAAAGAATACATATGATGCGGTAATTCTCGACCTCAATATGCCGAAGATGGGCGGGCTGGAGCTGCTGCAGCGGCTGCGTGAAGAAAAGATTCAGGCGACAGTAATCGTGGTCAGTACGCTTACTACAGCAGGTGCGGAAGTAACGATACTTGCGATGGAATACGGAGCTGTTGATTTTGTCACAAAGCCTACCAATGTCATAGAGGCGAAAGGGGACAGTTTTCGTACAAATCTTCTGCGCGTGATGCTTGCAGTTACCACGAAAGAACGATTTGTTCCGGCCGAATCTTTTGCCAGGGCAAAAGCAGGACAGCAGGTAAAACGTATCTCCGCCGGAACATCACGTATCGCGAAAGCGAGCGGGAAAGTTGTCGCCCTTGCCTGTTCCACAGGAGGTCCGAAAGCGCTGCAGAGTGTTATTCCGTTTCTTCCCAAAAATCTGGATGCGGCTGTTGTGCTGGTACAGCATATGCCGGTTGGATTTACCAAATCAATGGCGGATCGACTGAATGAGATCAGTCCGATTCATGTAAAAGAAGCGGAAGACGGAGAGGAACTGAAGACCGGAACGGTTTATATTGCTCCGGGCGGACAGCATCTTGAAGTGAGACGTATTTCGTCCGGCGGCCATAAGATCTCTCTGAACAGTAAGCCTGCGATCGGGGGATTGCGGCCCTGCGCCAATCTTATGTATGAATCCCTGCGGGACAGCAGCTTTAATCAGATTGTCTGCGTTGTACTGACAGGTATGGGTGCGGACGGTACAAACGGGATTATATCTCTGGCAAAGGCAAAACCGGTCTACGTAATAGCACAGAATTCTGAAACCTGCGTTGTATATGGCATGCCAAAGGCGATTGCAGAAACGGGTATTGTCGATGAAGTGGTTCCATTAACTGAAGTTGCACAATCGATTATAAAAAACGTGGGGGTAAAGTAATATGGATGTTAGTCAATATCTTGATGTCTTTATTGATGAAGCGAACGAACATTTGCAGTCTTTGAGTGACTGTATCATGACCTTGGAAAAAGAACCGGAAAATATGGATACCATCAATGAGATTTTTCGGGCTGCCCACTCTCTAAAAGGTATGGCAGGTACTATGGGATTTAAGAGAATGCAGCATCTGACGCATGATATGGAAAATGTTTTCCAGGAAGTCAGAAGCGGAAAGATCAAAGTTGACAGTGCCATGATTGACCTTCTGTTTAAATGCCTTGATGCCATTGAGGGATATCAGGACAATATCAGGGCGACTTCTGATGAGGGGACAGAAGACAATGAGATCATCATCAAAGAATTAAATGATTTTATTGCTGCAGCCAACGGAGAAAAGCCAAAGGCGCAGGAGAAGGCGGAACAAAAAGCAGAGCAGAAACCGGAGACGGCAGCTGAAAATGAAAAGAAATTCCTGGAATTTGAATTAAATGATTCTGAAAAAGATAAAATCAGATCCTCGGAGGAAAGCGGGTTACATATCTATGGTCTTACTGTTTACATACAGAAAGAATGTCTGTTAAAAGCAGCAAGGGCATTTCTCGTATTTAAAGCAGTGGAAGAATACGGAGAGATACTGGTCTACAATCCGAGTTCACAGGAGATAGAAGACGAGCATTTTGACTGCGATTTCAGTTTTTATATCGGATCTTCTGAGGAATACGACAAGATTTTTCAGGCGGCAAAGGCCGTATCGGAGATCGACGAAGTAGTCGGTGAGGAAGTGCATTATGAGACGCTTGTAGCAAAACAGGAAAAAGCGGAAAACGATGCGGCTGCCGAGGAGGCAAAAGCGGCGAAAGAAGCAGAGCACGATGTCGAAAAAACTTCTGTACCGGCTGCGGAAGCGCCGTCTGCAGCAGCATCTTCCGCAGCGGCTCCGGCCAAACAGCAGGCAGCGGCAGGCAATAAAAAACAGACGATCGCAAAACCGGTTACAAACCGCACGGTGCGTGTCGATATTGAAAAGCTGGATGCTCTGATGAATCAGGTATCCGAGCTTATTATTGCAAAGAACAGTCTTGTTTCCATCAGTTCTACGGAAGCAGCAGATTTTCAGAATCAGAGTTTTCGCGAACAGATTGAATATCTGGAGCGTATCACAACAACACTTCACGAATCCGTTATGAAAGTCAGGATGGTTCCAATTGAGAGCGTTGTCAATAAATTCCCTCGTATGATACGCGATCTGTGCAGAAAACTTGATAAGAAGATGGATCTTTATATGTCCGGCGAGGATACCGAACTTGACCGTACAGTGGTAGACCAGATCGGCGATCCACTTCAGCATCTTTTGCGCAATTCGGCGGATCATGGTCTGGAGGACAATGAAACGCGTGTTGCAAAGGGAAAACCGGAAGTCGGAAGCATTTTCCTGAAAGCATTTCAGGAAGGAAATAACGTTATTATCGAGGTTGGAGACGACGGTTCCGGGATTGATGTGGAGGCAGTGCGTTCGAAAGCAATTGAGAGAGGTGTCATTACTGAGGAACAGGCGGATATGATGACACAGAAAGAAATTATCAATCTGCTGTTTCTGCCGAGTTTCTCCATGGCAAAGAAGATTACGGATATTTCCGGGCGCGGCGTAGGGCTTGACGTTGTAAAGTCGAATATTGAGGCGCTTGGCGGAGATGTAGAGGTTAAGACACAGCTGGGCGAGGGAACTACGTTTACGGTAAGGCTTCCGCTTACACTTGCAATTATTCAGGCGCTTATGGTTGAGATCAGGGACGAAAAATATGCCATTGCACTTGGTTCCATTTCCAATATTGAAGATATTCCGGTCAAAGATATCAAGTATGTGGAAGCAGAGGAAGTGATCCATCTTCGCGGAAAAGTAATTCCGTTATTCCGTATGGATCAGGTGCTTGATTTTGAACCGCGTGAGGAAGAACCGGAGAGTCTGACGGTTGTAATCGTAAAGAAAGGCGACAGCCTGGCAGGTCTTGTGGTGGACAATCTGATGGGACAGCAGGAAATCGTTATCAAATCGCTTGGCAAATATATAAACAATACGAAACTGATCAGTGGCGCTACAATTCTGGGAGACGGCGAAGTGGCGTTAATCTTAGATGTGAATACATTAATGTAATGGGGGTGATCATATGGCAAAAGCAGCTCTTGAGACAGTGGAAAAAGAAACAAAACAGTATATTGTTGTGAAAGTCGGAAACGAACAGTACGGCATCGACATCAGTTATGTGGACAATATCGTGCGTATGCAGAAAATCACCCGTGTTCCGAAAGCGCAAAATTATTTTAAGGGAATCATCAATCTGCGCGGCGAGATCGTTCCGGTTATGAGTATACGCATCAAGATGGATCTTCCGGACGACGTATTTACCAATGCCAGCAGGATTATTATTGTAAAGATTGAAGAAAAGGGCAGCATGGGTATTATTGTTGATCAGGTAAAAGAAGTTGTTACATTAAGCAGGGACGATATCGAGCGGGTAACAAATAAAGGCAGATTTATCAATGGTATTGGTACACATGGGGATGAACTGATTTCATTATTTGAGATCAATGCGATTATCGAAGAAAATGTCTAAAACGGAAAAGGGTGATCGATATGGGAGATCTTACATTAGAAGAAGTAAACAACATGTACCTTGATGTATTAAAGGAAATTGGCAATATAGGCGCAGGAAATGCAACAACTGCAATCGCAAATATGCTTGGCATGAAAATTGATATGAATGTTCCGAGTATTAAATTGCTGGAAGTTTCTGATCTTGGCGGTATGATCGGGGGAGAGGAGGAGACCGTTGTCGGAATATTTCTGGAAGTGCAGAATGATATTGAGGGAAGCATGATGTTTCTGCTCGACATTCCGTCTGCCAGATATCTGGTAAACAAACTGATGATGATGGAGACTCCGTCGGATGAGCCGTTTGGGGAAATGGAACTTTCAGCGCTCAAAGAGATCGGCAATATTATTGCCGGTTCCTATCTCTCCGCAATGTCTATGATGACAAATCTTGTTATTGCTCCGTCTATTCCATATATTGCGGTGGATATGGCGGCATCTATCCTTAGTGTTCCGGCGATTGAATTCGGACAGTTCGGCGATCACGCACTGCTTATTCAGACAGAGATTTGTGCGGATATTGAGATTAACGGTTATTTTATTTTAATGCCGGAACAGGATTCTTACGCGAAGATTTTGTCATCACTTGGAATATCACTATAAGGAGAGGGTCGGTATGGGAGAGGTAATCAAAGTGGGGATGGCAGATTTAAATATCTGCAAGGCCCCAAACACTATTACAACCTTGGGGCTTGGATCTTGTATTGGATTGACTTTCTATGATCCGGTCACAAAGGTTGGTGGTATGGTACACTACATGCTTCCTGACAGTACAAAAGTAAGAAATAATTCAAATATTGCGAAATTTGCAGATACTGGGATTCAAGAATTGCTAAAAAAGGTACTTGCCGCGGGAGCAAGCAGAAACAGGCTGGTTGCAAAAATTGCAGGCGGAGCCAGGATGTTTGAGGTAAATGGTATGTCTGATATCGGAAATATCGGCGCAAGAAATGCCGAGGCTGCCAAAAAAATCCTGGCTCAGATGAGAATAAAACTGATTGCGGAGGATACCGGCTTAAATTACGGGCGTACCGTAGAGCTTCATTGTGATACAGGTGAGTTTTACATAAAGTCTGTCGGAAAGCCTGTAAAAATAATTTGATTTTTTTATAGGAAACCGGTTATTATAATACAGGAAAGGCAGATATCATATGAAAAGAAAATCAATACCTGCAATTATTACATTGACAGCGGGGTTTATTGCGAGTATTGCCGGTATTCTGGCCAGAATGGGAACAACCAGATTTATGATCATGTTATTAATCGTATTGGTTTCGTTTTACATATTGGGAAATATTGTAAAATTTGTTCTGGATCTGGAATTTAAAGAGACGCCAAAAGAAGAAGCGGAAGAGAGTGAAGAAACAGCGCAGGAAGAAGAAAATAACGGGGAAGAAAACAGCGAAGAAGCCGAACGTGAGGGCATTGGATGAAAACTGTGGACAGAGAAAAATTGTGGGATGAATACAGGCGTCGACCGTCGGCAGATCTTCGGGAAAAAATTATTACAGAATATGCACCGCTTGTAAAAGTAGTAGCCGGAAGGTTAAGTATGTATCTCGGCTATAATGTCGAGTATGAAGATCTGGTCAGCTATGGCATTTTCGGTCTAATCGACGCAATCGATAAGTTTGATCTGGAAAAGGATGTAAAATTCGAAACCTATGCAAGTTTGAGAATTCGCGGTTCCATATTGGATCAGATTCGTAAAATGGACTGGATTCCAAGGACTGTGAGGCAGAAGCAAAAAAAAATAGAAGAGGCGATCCGTAAAGTTGAGACAAAGACAGGGCGCAATGCATCGGACGAGGATATTGCCAGAGAACTTGGAATACAGGAAGTAGAGCTGAATGACTGGCAGTCACAGCTCAAAGTTACAAATATTGTATCACTGAATGAATTTGTCGAACAGGGCGGCGAGCCGGTTATGGATGCAAAGCACAATTCACATTTTATTCAGCCGGAGGATGCAATCGCCGAGGAAGAGTTGAAAAAGGTCTTAAAGGATACGCTGGAACTTCTGACGGAAAAAGAGCGTAAAGTTATTCTGCTTTATTATTACGAAGATCTTACTTTAAAGGAAATCAGCAATATTTTGGAAGTATCCGAATCGCGTGTGTCACAGCTTCATACAAAAGCGCTGCTTAAAATGCGTAAAAAAATGGGAAGCTATATGGGAGTTTTTATGGATTAAACCGGAAAGGCGGGGAGTGTTATGTCGATCAGGCCGGTAGATTTTAACGGAATGATTCAGCGGACGCAGGATATCGGTACGATTAAACAGAACGAAGACAATCGGCCGACTGTGGAACAGCAGAATATCCAGATTCAGCAGAAGCAGCAGCAGGACGAAATGTCTCATAAAGTACAAAAGTCCGATGAAAAGGATACAAAAGAGTATCGTTATGATGCCAAAGAGGGTAAGAATGGCGGAGGCAGAAAAGGCTCACAGAAGAAAAAACAGAATCAGAAAGAGCCCGAAGAAGACGGTAAAGTCATTTTTAAGGGGCAAAACAGACGATTTGATATGAAAATATGAGGTTTTGATATGACTGGAATAGAAATTTTCCTGCTTTTAGCGGGATGTGTATTTATGGTTGGGAGTTTCTTTATTACAGAAAAGTTATCGCCTTCGGAACTGAATAAAATTGCAGAATTAAGCCAGGAACAATTAAAGCGCATTGTGGACAGCGAGATACAAAATGCAGGGCCAAGAATAGAGGAAAAAGTAGATGATCAGATTGACGCCTCTTCCGACCTGGTTCAGCGTGCGCTGGAGAAAGAAACAAATCTGAAAATTATGGCAATCAGTGATTATTCGGATACTGTTATAGAAAATATGAATAAAACACATAATGAGATTGTGTTTCTTTACAGTATGTTAAATGATAAGCATACGGAATTGACAGGTATGGCGTCTGATTTGCAGCGTCTTGCCGCTGATATACGAAATATGGAAGAAACGGTGGTTACGGCAGCGAAAAAAGCAGCTTTCGCGGCTGAGAATAAGGCAGAAGCGGCGCAGGGCAAGGAGGCGCCAAATGTACAGACTGTTTTTGAAAAAACAGAACCGGAGCTGTCGGACACAGGTTTGAATGATTTGTCCGAGCAGTCTGTGTCCGATTTATCAGATACAACAGATGAAAACATTGTGGGAGACTCGTCAGCCGAGCAGGATAATCACAACAGGGAGATACTGCATCTGTGCAAAGAGGGTCTGACTGAAGTTGAAATTGCGAAAAAATTAGGGCTTGGTATAGGGGAAGTCAAGCTTGTAATCGGATTATATAGGGGAGAACTTGATCTGTGAAACTAAAATACTATTTACGGGGATTGGGAATCGGCATGATTGCCACGACAATTATCCTGATGATCTGTTTTTCACAGCAGGATACAACCGTTTCGGATGAATATGTAATTGAGAGGGCTAAAGCGCTTGGCATGGTTATGCCGGAAGATACCAAACCAAAGGATTCCACAGAACCGACAGAGGGGATGGCAGAAAACGACAATCAGAATACAGAAAAGCAGGACGGATTTGTAACAGGGCATTCCAATACGCCGGTCACAATGGCAGGAAACAACAGACAGGGTATTTCAGACGACAACAATTCTATGGGAAGAGATCCCGAGAATGTACAGAACCATACAGAAGTGAAAGCGCCGGAGGATACGGAGGCAAAAACACCGGAGAGCATACAAAAAGATACGGAGAGAAAGGCAGAAGGTAATTCACCTGATGCGTCAGAAACACAGGAACCGGCTGATGCTTCAAAAAATGCAGGAGAGAAAGCGCCGACAACGGATCAGCCTGCAAAGTCCGGCAATTATCGTCTGATTATAAAGAAAGGCGACGTATGCCGGACCATCTGTGACACATTACAGGCGAACGGTCTGATTGAAGATTCGGAGAGTCTGCGCAAACATCTCTCCGGTATCGGACGGGCGTCAACACTTGCTACCGGCGCCTATGAGATTCCGTATGGAATTACCATGGAAGAAGTGGCAGAGTTATTGGCAGAAGGGCCTGTGGAGCGAATGGATTGACTGAGAAAGCAGGAAGGCAGACTTCCTGCTTTCTTGTTCATCTGATGGCAAAGGACGCACGTTTGTTTATCATACAGGGAGGAATATGAATCACACCAACGACTTGAGTCACCGTATTAATGAGGTTTATGGAAAATTAAGCAAAAGCCAGAAGCTTCTGGCGGCCTATATCACAGATCACTATGACAGCGCAGTATTTCTGACCGCGGCAAAACTGGGAGAGACTGTTGGCGTAAGCGAGTCCACAGTGGTACGATTTGCGGTACATCTGGGGTATAAGGGATATCCGGAATTTCAAAAGGCGATGGAAGAAATGGTCCGCGGCAAATTAAATTCCATGCAGCGTATGGAAGTGGCTTATGGGAAAATCAGTCATTCCAGGATACTTGAGACAATACTGGAAGCGGACGCCGCAAAGATTCGCGCTACTCTGGAAAAGCTGGATCAGAACGCGTTTGAACTTGCGATCGAAATGATTGCAGGTGCAAAGCATATCTATATTATCGGTCTTAGAAGCTGCGCAGCACTGGCAAATTTTATGTCGTTTTATTTCTCGATGATGTTTGAGAATGTACATACACTGATGACCAGCAGTTCGAATGAAATTTTTGAACAGATGGTACATATCGGTCCGAAAGATGTGATTATCGGGATCAGTTTTCCGCGTTATTCCATGCGTACTTTAAAAGCGCTGGAATTTGCAAACAGCCGTAATGCAAAAGTAATCACGCTGACAGACAGCGTCCACTCTCCGATGAACCTTTATTCTTCGTGCAACCTGATTGCAGAGAGCGATATGGCTTCCATTGCCGATTCCCTTGTGGCGCCGATGAGCGTCGTCAATGCGATGATTGTATCGCTTTGTATGAAAAAAAGAAAGGATGTCTCCAACACACTGGATACCTTGGAAAAAATCTGGGATGACTATCAGATTTACGGGAATGACGAGCTCAATTACATAGGCGATTCGATTCGTCTGCGCTATGCGAAAATAGGAGAAAATGAGTATCATGAGTAGAGTGGTCATAGTCGGCGGAGGGCCGGCTGGAATGATGGCGGCGATACGCGCCGCAGAAAACGGGCATCAGGTGATTTTGCTTGAAAAAAATGAAAAGCTTGGGAAAAAGCTCTTTATTACGGGAAAGGGCCGCTGTAATCTGACAAATGACTGCGATCCGGAAGACTTGCTCTCCAATGTTATGACAAACTCCAGATTTCTATACAGTGCCGTCTGTTCGTTTGACAATAAAAATGTGACAGAATTTTTCAACCGAAACGGGTGCCGTACAAAAGTTGAGCGCGGAGGACGTGTGTTTCCGGTTTCTGACCATTCCTCGGATGTGATACGCACGCTGCAAAATGAACTGCAGAAAAATCATGTGGACGTAAGGCTCCATACAAAAGTATCGCATATATTAACCGGGGAATATCACCCGTCCGAGCCCGCTTCCAAAAAGCAGCGGTACGCAAGCCGTGTTTGCGGCGTTTTACTCTCTGATCAAACGGAAATTCCGGCGGATGCGGTTTTGATTGCGACAGGCGGAAATTCCTATCAGGCAACCGGATCGACAGGAGACGGATATCGTTTTGCATCGGAGTGCGGCCATACCGTAACCGAAATTGTACCGTCGCTTGTACCGTTTTATGCGGCGGAACCTTATATCAGACAATTGCAGGGGCTGTCATTAAAAAACGTTAATGTCCGTATCTTTGACGGACAAAAGTTAATCTATGAAGAGTTTGGCGAGATGCTGTTTACGCATTTCGGGGTAAGCGGGCCTGTCATTTTAAGCGCAAGCGCTGCGATCAAAGATAATCTGCGGAAAAAAAAGCTCTCTCTGCGCATTCAGCTGAAACCCGCGCTCTCTAAGGAACAGTTGGATCGCCGTCTGCTGCGGGATTTTCAGGGGGCCTCCAGGAAACAGTTTAAAAATGCACTGGGCGGATTGCTTCCTGCAAAAATGATTCCGGTATTTATTGCGCTTAGCAATATATCCCCGGAAAAAAGGGTAAATGAGATTACAAAAGAGGAACGGGCGCAGATGATTGCGCTTTTGGACGAATTTCCGGTTACGCTCTGCGGCGTCAGGGGATTTGAGGAAGCGATTATCACAAGGGGCGGTGTTGCCACAAAAGAAATCAATCCTTCTACAATGGAGTCAAAATATGTAAAAAATCTGTTTTTCTGTGGGGAAGTTCTGGATGTAGACGCTATGACAGGCGGGTATAATCTGCAGATTGCATGGTCTACCGGTTATCTTGCGGGAGACAGTATAGAATAAAGGATAAGAAAAGGAGAATACTAATATGAGCATGAATATTGCGATTGACGGTCCGGCGGGAGCAGGAAAAAGTACGATTGCCAGAAGTCTGGCAGGGAAACTGGGATTTGTCTATGTTGATACCGGGGCGATGTACCGTGCGATGGCATATTATTTTTTACAGAACGGAATTGCAGCGGAGGACGAGCAGGCAGTTTCCGGCGCCTGTGGGGACGCTGTTGTAACGATTGCCTATCAGAATGGAGAACAGCAGGTATTTTTAAACGGAGAGAATGTGAGCGGTCTGATCCGTACCGAAGAAGTCAGCGAAACGACTTCAAAGATCAGCGTTTATCCGGTTGTGCGCAAAAAATTAGTGGAGCTTCAGCAGAAGCTTGCTGCGGATACGGATGTTATTATGGACGGGCGGGATATCGGAACCTGCGTGCTGCCGGACGCCCAGGTGAAAATCTTTTTGACTGCAAGCGTGGCAGTGCGGGCGAAAAGACGTTATGAAGAACTTTTGGCTAAGGGCGAATCCTGCGAGTTAAACGAGATTGAGCAGGATATTATCGAGCGCGACAAGCGCGATATGACAAGGGAGGTATCGCCGCTGAAACAGGCAGAGGACGCGGTGTTTGTCGATACTTCGTATATGTCGGTAGAACAGGTAGTGGAGACATTACATTCCATTTATGAGGAAAAATGCTACAAATGAGGAAGAAAAAAAAGATTCTGCTGGCGAAGAGCGCCGGTTTTTGTTTTGGTGTAAAACGTGCCGTCGATACTGTCTATCGGGAGATCAAAACGGGAGAACATCCGATTTATACATTCGGACCCATTATCCATAATGAAGAAGTTGTTTCTGATCTGAAGCAAAAGGGCGTTTCGGTTGTAGAAAGCGTAGAAGAATTATGCGAAAGAAAATGCGGGACAGTTGTGATCAGAGCCCACGGCGTTGAGAAAGAGACGTATCAGGCATTGGAGAAGATGGGATTTCGGATTGTGGATGCGACCTGCCCGTTTGTGTTAAAGATTCATCGCCTGGTGGAGAAGTACAGCAAAGAGGGCTATGGGATTGTCATTATGGGCAATGAAAAGCATCCGGAAGTGCGGGGAATACGCAGTTGTTCCGTCTCGGATGACACCTTTATCTTTCAATCTAAGGAAGAAGCACTTGATTTTCTTGAAAAAAAGGAAAAAAAGTTTTGTATTGTTGCGCAAACGACATTTAATTACAAGAAATTTCAAGAACTAGTTGAAATTATTGAAAAAAAAGGTTATGATATAGTTGTTTTAAATACCATTTGCAGTGCAACGGAAGAACGGCAGCTGGAAGCAGCACGGATTGCCGCTGCTGCGGACGCTATGATTGTGATTGGCGGAAGCAACAGTTCCAATACGCAAAAGTTATTTGAAATATGTAAAAAAGAATGCAAAAATACTTACTATATACAGACTGTAAAGGATTTGGATTTCAAATGTCTGGAATCCGTCGATAACGTAGGTATTACCGCAGGGGCATCTACCCCGAACAATATTATTGAGGAGGTTCAAAAAATGTCAGAGATGAGTTTTGAACAAATGTTGGATGAATCATTTAAAACAATAAGAAATGGAGAGGTAGTTGAGGGTACCGTTATCGATGTGAAACCTGATGAGATTGTCTTAAATATCGGCTACAAGTCAGACGGCATTATTACTCGCAATGAGTATACAAACGAAGCCAATGTCGATTTAACAACGCTTGTATCACTTGGCGATACGATGGAAGCTAAAGTACTCAAAGTCAACGACGGCGAGGGGCAGGTTGTATTGACCTACAAACGACTCGCAGCTGAAAAAGGCAGCAAGAAACTGGAAGAGGCGTTTAAGAACAAAGAGGTTCTGACTGCAAAAGTCACGCAGATTTTAGAAGGCGGTCTCTGTGTGATACTGGACGAGACGAGAATTTTTATTCCGGCAAGTCTTGTATCCGACTCCTATGAGAAAGACCTGACAAAATACAGGGATCAGGAGATTGAATTTGTGATCACGGAATTTAATCCGAAGCACAGAAGAATTATTGGCGACAGAAAGCAGCTTCTTGTCGCAAGAAAGCTTGAAAAACAAAAGGAACTGTTTGCAAGGATAAAAATTGGCGATATCTTAGAGGGAACGGTAAAGAATGTGACAGATTTCGGCGCATTTGTTGATCTGGGCGGTGCAGACGGACTGCTGCATATTTCCGAGATGTCATGGGGCAGAGTGGAAAACCCGAAAAAAGTGTTCCATGTAGGCGATGAAGTGCGTGTATTTATCAAAGATATCAATGATACAAAGATTGCGCTCAGTATGAAATTCCCGTCTGAGAATCCATGGAACGACGCTGCCGAGAAGTTTGCAATCGGCAATATTGTACAGGGCAAGGTTGCAAGGATGACAGATTTCGGCGCATTTATTGAGCTGGCTCCGGGTGTGGACGCATTATTACATGTTTCACAGATTGCAAAAGAGCATGTGGAGAAGCCGTCTGATTTCTTAAAAGTCGGCCAGCAGATTGAAGCGAAAATTGTAGACTTCAATGAAGAGGATAAGAGGATCAGTTTATCAATGAAAGCGCTGATCCCTGCGGAGGATCCGACAGAACCGGAAACGGCTGACGTTGATATCGAAGCAGTTGCAGACGCGAAAGAGGAATAGAAAATAAGGACTGTGAGCAACGGGTACAGTCCTGTTTATGCAGGCAGCGGTGAATATGTCGGAGATATGTACCGCTGCCTGACCATTGTTATCGTATGTTCAGGGGAGGCGTGCAGAAGTCAATGTTAGAAAACGATAATTACGAAAAATTTAAAAAAGATGTATTACAGCTGTCTAAAATTGATCTGAATGCTTACAAGGAAAAGCAGATGCGGCGCAGAATCAATACGCTGATCACAAAGAACAATGTGAAATCCTATGATGACTATGTTGTTCTGCTGAAAAAAGATAAAGAGAAATTTAATCAGTTTATCAATTTTCTCACGATCAATGTATCCGAATTTTATCGGAATGCCGATCAGTGGAAACTGTTAGACGAACTTATTTTTCCGGGACTGATTCAGAAATTCGGCAAAAACTTAAAAATCTGGAGTGCGGCGTGCTCTACAGGCGACGAGCCATACTCGCTTGTTATGGCGTTATCGAGACATCTTCCGCTGTCCAATATTCGAATTACAGCGACCGATATCGACAAACAGGTTCTTGATACTGCCCGCATGGGACTGTATAACGCCAAAAGCATTGCATCCGTGCCGGATGATTTGAAAAAAAAGTATTTTACGCAGGTGGGGAATTCGTTTCAGATCTCAAATGATATCAAAAAATGTGTTGATTTCAAAGAACATGACCTGTTAAAAGATACATATCCGTCCGGATATCATATGATTGTCTGCCGTAATGTGGTGATCTATTTTACCGAGGAGGCAAAAGACAAGATTTACCAGAAGTTCCTGCAGTCTCTTGTCAAAGGAGGTATTCTGTTTATCGGAAATACGGAACAGATTATGAATTACAGGGAACTTGGGTTTGAACGCAAAAAATCGTTCTTTTTTGAGAAAGTATAATTTAAGAGAACATAATTT
>CAMUHN010000044.1 GCA_947088675.1 uncultured Roseburia sp. | reverse complement strand
CGGGAGTCGAACCCGCCTCCTCAGCTTGGGAAGCTGATATACTACCGATGTACTATGTCTGCGTTTCTATCTTTATTATACTCATATTTATCTAAAATGCAAGTAAAAAATAAAAAAAATAAATGATGCAGGAGTAAGCGCAGCAGCTTGTCCTTTTCGAGTACATTGTGTATGATGATAGATAGATAACGCGTGTTTTTTGTACGCGCGGGAAACGGAGGATATTTTTGATGAAATATGCACGATTTTTACAGAAACAGGGAACAATAGGTTTTGTAGCGCCATCGTTCGGCTGCAATATTGAACCGTATCGGTCTGCATTTGACAATGCAGCCAGGAAGTGGCGGGAGATGGGATACCGGCTGGATTTCGGGCCAAACTGTTATGCAGGAGACGGGATCGGAATCAGCAGCACGCCGCAATCCTGCGGCGCGGAACTGACCGATTATTACTGCAGCGGAAACAACGATATCTTAATTTCGTGCGGCGGCGGCGAATTAATGTGCGAGACAATGGAATATGTTGATTTTGAGCGGATCAAAAGGGCACAGCCAAAGTGGTATATGGGGTTTTCCGATAATACAAATATGACGGTTTTACTGGCGACTCTGTGCGATACGGCGTCGGTGTACGGGCCGTGCGCATCTTCCTTTGGAATGGAACCGTGGCACCAGAGTTTATTTGACGCATATGGGATTCTGACCGGAGAAATACAGGAAGTACATGGATATCCGTTGTGGGAAAAAGAGGGCAAAAAGGACGAAATGCATCCGTTAGAACCGTATTCTCTGACGGAACCGAAAAAACTGCGGCTGTTTTTTCATGCAGGCAATGAAACCGTATTACTGCGCGGCCGTCTGATCGGCGGTTGCATGGACTGCCTGGTCAATCTGCTTGGAACCAGATTTGATCAGGTGTGCGCATTTGCCGAGCGCTATCGGGAGGATGGTATTCTCTGGTTTCTGGAATCATGCGATCTGAATGTTATGTCAATCCGGCGCGCGGTATGGCAGATGAAGAATGCGGGATGGTTTTCTTATGTAAAGGGGTTTGTGATTGGACGTCCGCTTGTATTTGGACAGGAGATGATGGGGCTTGATCAGTACCATGCCGTAATCGACCTGTTGGAAGAATTTCATGTGCCGGTGATTATGGACGCGGATCTGGGGCACCTGCCGCCGATGATGCCGATCGTCTGCGGCAGCATGGCGGAGGTGTCTGTAGAGAGGGATGAAATAAGAATTTCGTATCGCTGTTTATAGGACAAGATTTACATTCCGGCCGATTCCGGTGTTTAACAGAGCTTCCAGGTCGGCGGACGCCGCGGCAATCTGTTCTGACGCCTGGGAAGTCTGTTGAAAGTTTGCACTTCCCTGCGCATCGGACGGTTTGTCGGCGGATGCGGGGCGTTTGAAAAGACGATTTTTCTCGGCGGTGATCAGCTGTTCGGACTGATGCTCAATGCGCCGTGCGAGCGCGTTTGTTTTCTGCATAAAATCGGAATCGCCGGAAAACAGTTCCTGAAATCTGGAGATGTCCGCATTGCCAAGCATGGCATCGCGTGTGGAGAGCGTTCCGTCGTTGTTGACGGTAATGCCGACTTTATCCAGGTCGTCTTTGTATTTATCGGTAAGTGATTTTAATTTTTTTACACTGTCGGCAACTGAGTTGTCCCCGGTTTCTTCACCGGATGCAATCAGATTATTGTACGTTTCCGCATAGGCTTTTACGGAACTTCGGATATTTGTGCTGGAATCCGCATCATATGGAAACGAACCGAGCTTTTTTACCGCACGGCGCAGCGCTGTGGCATCGTCGTAGGAGAGCTGGCTGGCAGAAAAATTATGACGCTGCGAAGCGTCCCCCGCTGTCCGCTCGGAAGAATAAAAGTTACGCAGGTAATATTTTGAACTTAAGTTTACACCGGTATCGGCGTTTGCAGCAACTGACATACGATCAAATCCTTTCATCGGAAAATTTTCTTTATCTATTTATTCGGACAAAAAGAGTAAAAAATTAACCGTGGAAATGAAAAAACACATATGTTATACTGATCATACAGAAAAAAGAAAGGGTGATGGAGAATGGAAGCGATGATTGTATGGATAGTACTGATTATTTTGTTTGTTGTGATTGAAATTATTACAATCGGTCTGACCTCAATCTGGTTTGCCGGAGGAGCTCTGACCGCGCTGTTTGCCGCCGGGCTGGGGGCAGGCATTTCGGTGCAGATTACATTGTTTTTTCTTGTATCGCTTGTTTTATTGTGGTTTACAAGGCCATGGGCGCTTAAGTATTTTAAGCCGCATCTGGTAAAGACAAATTATGAGGAGCATATCGGAAAGAATGTCTGTCTGACAGAACCGGTTGACAATAGAAAGGGAACCGGCAGGGCTGTGATCAACGGGCAGGAGTGGAATGCAAGAGCTTATCAGGAAGACGCTGTATTTGATGCAGGTATGATTGTGAAAGTTCAGGAAATACGCGGTGTAACGATGTATGTGACACAGAGCAGCGATATGCCGGTGGGAAAGAAAACGGAGTAAAGACAGAAAATGAAACTTGGAATGGTATTTGAGGGCGGGGCGAATCGAACAGTTTTTTCCTGCGGTGTTATGGATGTATTTTTGGAGAATAATCTGATGCCGGATTATTTTGCCGGCGTTTCAGCGGGAATTGCGTTTGGCGTTTCGTATCTGTCCGGCCAGAAAGGCAGGAATCTTAAAATCTTAGATCAATATATGGCGGATGAGCGCTATATGGGAATGAAGTTTTTGTTTGATAAGAAAAAAAGGGCATTTTACAATACGGATTTTGTGTTTGATGAAATGCCGAATAATCTGCTGCCATTTGATTATGAGGGATTTGCACGCTATCCGGGACAGGTAAAGGCGGTTGTGACAAATATTCACACCGGAAAGGCAGAGTATATGGACGTGCCGAGAGGGAAAGAGATGAGGGATCTTTTGGTGGCAAGCTGTTCGCTGCCGATTTTATTTCAGCCGGTACAGGTCGGCAGGCGCTATTATCTGGATGGCGGGATATCGGATTCGATTCCGTTTCGCCATGTGATCGACGCAGGCTGTGACAGGGTAATTGTTGTTCTGACAAGAGAGCGCGGCTATGTGAAGAAAACGGAGCATGCGACCAGGCTTGCAAACAGACTTTACCGAAATTATCCGCATGTGGCGGATGCGCTTAAAAACCGCGCAAAGCGGTATAACGCCTGTATGCAGGAGCTGCTTGATCTGGAAAAGGAGGGCGGGGTTTTTGTGATTGCGCCGGATTCCACTTACGGTGTCGGGAGAACGGAGACAGATACCGTGAAATTGCGCAGATTATATGACGCGGGAGTAGAAAAGGCTGAAAATGAGATGCAGGCGCTGCGGGATTATTTAAACAGATAAGATAAAAAAGAGAGCTGATCCGACAGCTCTCTTTTTTTATAAAACAGGACGGAACGAATCAACTTGGAATGGAAGCGTCAAGTCCGCTGTGAAACGAAAGGTTTCCATATTCTTTCAGCAGCAGTTTTAACTGCTCTTCTTTTTCTCTCATCGAGGTTGAATCATAAAAAATGACGGACAGCCGCTTCATTCGGGACAAAAATTTCTTCTGCGCTTTGTGATACAGATCGAAAAACGTCTCATTGGAGACAAGCGTTTCATCCCACGGATTTGTCCAGGCTTTTCCCTGCAGATTAAACGGGTCCGTGCGGAAGTAGAGCTGATTGCTTGCCACCAGCGGCGAAAACACCGGATATCCGATCAGATGTTTTTCAATCAGCCGATAAAATACCTTTTTCTGTCCGGAGCTGTCATGTAAAAGCGCGAGACCAAACTGCATGGAAAAAATTCCAAAGAGCATCATGACGGGGTGTACTGCCAGATCCGGAAAGGCATAGTGGTATGCATCATTCAGCATCCGTGCGATCACAGTGCGCTGGCGAAGTGTCAGCTTTATCGTATCTGCGGCCCGGAAATTGCCCGGCCGCCGGTGGAGTTTCATATATAACAGTTTTGTGTCGATATCTGTCTCAAGATAAGCATGGCGCGAAAAATAGTCGCCTTTTCCCTGTTCGTAATCTGTTCTTGCATATACATAAGGGTGGCAGATGGTATCCAGTGTATAATGTCCCATAAAACCGGCGAGGTAGGCTTTTGCGATTTCAAGATCGTCGCCTGTAAAACGCTGCAAGCTTAAAAAAAGGCCGCGGAAAAAGGCGTTGGTATCTTTGCGGTGTGCGAGCGCGCCTATATTGCTGCTGTGGATACAATAGGAGGGCAGAAAGTAAAAAAAGATATCCGGTCCCTGCTGACCGAGTGTGTAGGCGGCATGATTTCGGGAAATATTATGTTTAAATTCGGCTGATTTCATTCTGTGATAAGACTCTCTTCCGAACAGATAATGAGTAATGTATCCGGGCATAACAGAACCTCTTTTCCTGTGCAAATTTGAATGATTACGTAATCATTATACCCAAACAGGAAAAAAAGTTAAGAGCTGATTCAGAAAATTTTGGAAAATTTAAAAAAAATTTTTTGATTTCTTATGAAATTGGAACCCGGACAGCGATTGAATTTTTAAAAATGATGTGCTATACTCCAAATTATCTGTTTAAAAAGAGGTGGTCTTTATTAAGAAGAGAACGATACAGCTGCTGAAATGGATGCTGGTTGCAGCAATTATTGTAATCGTAGTCTATACATTCCGCGATTCGGCGGTACCTGTTTTAAATGAGTTAAAGCAGACAACGTTTGCGGTTGCCCTTTGTATCTGTGCGATGGCAGTTGCGTATCATATTCTGGAAGGGTTTATAACAACGGTGCTTGCCAGGCAGTATCAGCCTGGATTTCGGCTTTGGACAGGGATAAAAAATGCTTTTATCTGTTCGTTTTACCGTGTTGCGACGCTTGGCAGCGGAGCAGGTGTTGCTGCGTTAGTTTATCTGGGGGAACATGGCATCAGCTATTCAACGGGGTTTGGTTTGTATATGACACAATATGCTGTGCATAAAAGCAGTATCGCGTTGTTTTCCATGCTTTTTTTTGTGCTCTGTTTTCCGTTTATGCAGGTTCATTATGCAGAATATCAGTGGCTGCTTGCGGCAGGGTATGTTCTGACGGCGGCCATCACCCTGGTTTTAATGCTGTTTGCCTGTTCGGTGCGTTTTCATAAATTGTTGTTGACAATGCTTTCGTTTCTTAACGATAAAATGAAAGGGCGTTTTACAGAGCCGCTCATGCAGCTGAAAGAGCAGTGCAGGATGCTGGAAGAATCCTCTCATGTGCTGCTTGGAAAGCCGCGTGTGATGGCAGGAATCGCTGTGTTAAATCTGATAAAATTCTGTTTCTTTTACGCGATTCCATATTTAAGCTTTTATGGGCAGGGAAGTATTACACTGGTGCAGACCATGGCGGTAACGTCTCTCTCTGTAATGCTTGCGGCCGTGCTTCCCTCCCCTGCGGGGATCGGATCTACGGAATTTGTATTTACCACATTGCTGACCAAAATTGTCGGTACGGGTGCGGCGGGCAGCTCCGCGCTGCTTTATCGTTTCGGCACATTCGTATTTCCGTTTCTCGTCGGCGGAGTGATTGTAATTGTGCGTCGGATAAGGCGCCATACCGGATCCGGCAGGCAACAAGAGGAAAATGATGAAATTTGAAATGAAATACCGAAAAGAGAAAATTGGATGGTTTTTTGTGACAGCCGTGTTTGCAGCCGTACTCTATGGGGTAATCGGGTTTTCCGTATGGGCGTTGGCCGGTTTTCTTGCGGTATATTTTGCTGTATTTGGGATACGGTGCAGGGTAAATGAAAAGTATGCGCCGCTGGTTTGTATTCCGATGCTGTTGATCGGAGCGGTATTTACTTCTTACCTTATGCAGTATCTGCTGTTGGATTCTGAGCTGCGCAGCAAAATATCCGATACAAAAATGCTGCTCAATATCCTGTGCGCGCTGGCTGTGTTTTTGTTTGTGCAGATCTTTGCCGTGCGCGCCGGTACGGCCTGTGTGATTGCCCATATTGGGCTTATGCTGTTTGCAGGGATTAATTATTTTGTATATCTGTTCCGCGGCAACGAATTTATTTTTGCCGATTTAAAATCCATTCAGACCGGTCTTTCCGTTGCCGGCAATTATGAATTTGTTCTGGATGCGCGGGCGGGATATGCCATACTTTTGTCTGCGCTTTATATCGCGCTGATGAGGCGGACGGATGTCGTGTTAAAGCGCCGGATTCCGGTGGCTGTCGTATGTATTATGTTAATCGCGGCCGACAGTTTCTACATTGCGCAGAAATCGGCAAATTTTGTGACTGAGACATGGGAGCAGAAAGGAAGTTATCGGAACGGGTATCTTCTTAATTTTCTGCTCAGTATCCGGGACGGGGTTGTCGCCAGACCTGACGGCTATGATCGGGAAAAGATTGTATCGCTGGAGGAAAAATATAAAGACGGCGGGGAAGCGCCGGCCGTAAAAACAGACAAAAAACCTGCAATCATTGTTGTAATGAGCGAATCTTATGCGGATTTAAGCATTGTGGGAGATTATAATACAAATATGGATGTGACTCCGTTTTATGATTCGCTCAAAGAAAACACGCTGAAAGGCTATGCGCTCTCCTCGGTGTTTGGAGCGAAGACGCCAAATTCCGAGTGGGAATATCTGACAGGAAATACAATGGGGTTTTTGCCGGGCGGTTCTGTTGTATATCAGCAGTATCTTCCAAAGCAGCCGGCTTCGATTGTCTCTGACTTAAAAGAAGAGGGATATACCTGTGTGGCCATGCATCCGTATTATGAGACGGGATGGAGCCGAAATACAGTCTATCCGGAGCTGGGCTTTGATGAGATGTATTTTCTGGATGATTTTGAACAGAGTAAAATCCTGCGCGAGTATGTCACGGATCGGGCGTTGTATGAGAAGATTATTGAGCGTTACGAGAAGAGTTCAAAAAAAGAGAATTTGTTTTTTATGACAATTACCATGCAAAATCATGGGGGATATACCGAAAAATATCAGAATTTTAAGGAACCGGTACGTCTGCTCGGACTTAACTTTCCGGATGTCAATCAGTACCTGTCGCTGCTGCGGGAAAGCGATGATGCGCTTTCAATGTTAATTTCCTATTTTCAGGATGTGGAGGATCCGGTGGAAATCGTATTTTTCGGCGATCACCAGCCAAGTCTGTCCTCCCGTTTTTATCCGTATTTAAACGGAAAAGGACTATCGGGCCTTACGGTGACGGAGCTGGAACACCTGTTTACCGTTCCGTTTTTTATCTGGACAAACTATGAGACGCCGGCAGGGGAAACGGAGATTACCGGGTTAAACTTTCTTTCGACACTTACGATGGAGCGGGCGGGGCTTGCGCTCCCGCCGTACCGGAAATTTCTTTCGGATTTGTCGGATGTAGTTCCGGCGGTCAATGCGCGGGGCTATTATTCAAAACAAAAAGGGCGTTACATTCATATCGAAGACGCAGACGGAGAAGAGGCCGATTGGCTGCGCGATTACGAGATGCTGCAATATAACAGTATGTTTGACAAAAAAAACAGGAGCGGGGTTTTCTTCCCTTATTACGACGGCGAATGATTGGAAATGGAGTGGAATGATGGAGCGGTTTGATACGGTTATATTTGATCTGGACGGGACACTGTTAAATACGCTGGAGGACTTGATGGATGCAGTAAACTATGCGCTTGCTCTGTATGGATTGCCGCGCCGCACGCTGGATGAGGTGCGCCGTTTTGTGGGAAACGGCGTAAAGCTTCTGGTGGAGCGAAGCGTGCCGGGCGGTGCCGGTCATCCGGAGTTTGACAGGGTATTTGATGCGTTTCGCAGCTATTACAGCGTACACTGCAACGATAAGACGGCGGCTTACAGCGGTGTCCTGGAACTTTTGCACCGCCTGAAAGAGCGTGGGTATGCGCTGGCAATTGTCTCAAATAAGCTGGATTCTGCGGTAAAAGAGCTGAATAAGATTTATTTTAACGGAATTGTGGATGTTGCTGTCGGGGAGCGAGAGGGCGTTTTGCGTAAACCGGCGCCGGATATGGTCAATGCTGCGCTGCGTGAGCTTGGCAGGGAAAAAGGGAGCGCGGTCTATGTCGGGGATTCCGAGGTAGATGTTCTGACGGCCCGGAATGCGGGGCTGTCTTGCATCTCCGTATTATGGGGATTTCGCGACAGAAAATTTCTGGAGGAGAAAGGCGCTTCGGTGTTTGTAAACGATCCCGCAGAAATAGAGAAATTATTATTAAATAATTATAAATTTCAGGTGAAAAGATTGTGAAAAGTGATGGTTTTTTTTTGAAATCTTCGGTGCTATAATGCATATGGTCTAAAGAGACTGTAAATAATTATACCTAGGAGGGCAATAAAATGACCATTGCACAAATTCTTGCAGTCATCATTTTTGTCGCCATGTTCTTACTGATTGTTTTAGATAAGATAGAACGGCAATATGTGACGCTTCTGTGTGCTTTATTGACACTTATCCTTGTTTTCGGCGTGGCCATGCGAAGCTGGGATGCCGCCGCCGAGACTCTGAATCTGCGAAGCATATTTACATTGGAGTTCTGGTATGCGGCAGGAGCGGAGGGGGATTCTTCTTCCGGGATCAACTGGGCTACGATTATTTTCATAGCGGGTATGATGATTATGGTGGAGGGGATGGCAAGCGTCGGCTTTTTCCGCTGGCTGTGTATGCGTCTGGCAAAGCTGGTGCACTATAAACCGATTCCGCTGTTTATCGCGTTTATGATTATGTCTGCGTTTTTGGCAATGTTTATTGACAGCATCACGGTAATTCTGTTTTTGGCGGTAGTAACGGTTGAACTGGCTAAGCTGCTTAAGTTCGATCCCGTTCCGATGATACTGTCAGAGATTTTCTGCGCTAACCTGGGAGGATCGGCTACGATGTGCGGGGATCCGCCCAATATTATTATCGGTACTTCGTTAGGTTATTCATTTACTGACTTTGTGACAAATACCGGACTGATCGCAGGGGTCAGCCTGATTCTTGTGGTAGTTTATTTCTTTCTGATGTTTCGCAAAGAACTGAAAAAAGCGGAAAAAGCAGGTGTAGATACTTCCTCCATGCCGGATCCGAAAGATGCGATTACGCATAAAGGCGGATTTGCAGTCAGCTGCGTTATTTTTGGCTGTGCGGTTCTTATGCTGGTAACACATGCGCAGACCGGATTGACGGTTGCTTTTATCGGGACCGTAATCGCGGCGGTGACGATGCTTGCGTCCGGAAAACATACGATTGAATTATTAAAGAAAGTTGATTATAAAACGCTGCTGTTCTTTATCGGTCTGTTTGTCGTGGTAGGCGGCCTGGAACAGACAGGCATTCTGGAGATAATCGCCGGGCTGATCGGTGAGATCAGCGGAGGCAATCTGAAAGTTATGGTTGCAATCATCATCTGGATTTCGGCGGTTGCAAGCGCGTTTGTAGACAATATCCCGTTTGCGGCTACGATGATTCCTGTTATCAAAAGTCTTGCGGCCAGCGCCGGAGTGGATTTAAGTACGCTTGCGTGGGCGTTGTCGATGGGAACCGATATCGGAGGAAGCGCAACGCCAATCGGCGCGTCGGCCAATGTTGTCGGAACTTCGGTTGCGGCAAAGAACGGCTATGCGATCGGATGGGGAAAATACTGCAGGGCGGCGGCACCCGCAACAATCATTGTGGTTGCGGCATCTATGCTGATTATATTTATTCGTTACTGCTGAACCGTTTTCGGACGGACAGGAGATGATGGAAACGTCATCTCCTGTTTTTCTTTTACAGGTATGCAGCCGCATATCAGAAAAACCGATCTGAGCTGTTTTGCATATAATGTAGAGAGTATAATTATAACGGGAAGTTGGGATGAACCGCTATCAGCATTATAATGACAGAACAAGAATATATATGAATCTGTTTTACGGAATTTTGGAGGAAATGATCTGGGGAATGACTAAGGTGGAATTGACGGACAGTATTGGCGTGAACTTCATACGCAGGATGATACCGCACCATAAGGCAGCAATTGATCTGTCTAAAAATGTGCTTCGATTTACCCAGAATCAGGAGCTGCGCCAGATCGCGTCGGAAATTATAGAAGAACAGACCAGGAGTATTCAGAATATGGAACATCTGGAATGCGGCTGTCAGGCATATAAAAACAGTAAAGAGGAACTGTGCTGTTACAATGATAAGATAACGGCAGCTATGACAGAGATGTTTGCGTGTATGCGCAGTGCGAGAGCAGTCAACAATATAGGCTGCGATTTTATTTCCGGGATGGTTCCTCATCACGAAGGGGCTGTAAAGATGTCATCTGAGACGATTGCATATCAAATCTGTCCGGAGCTGAATGAAATACTGTATCAGATCATTGTTTCTCAGAAAGCGGGCATTTGCAGGATGCACGAATTGTCGGAAAAGATGTTGTGCGACTGTAATTAAAAATTTCTGTGAATGGGATAAACAGTAAAATCCTGCAGGAGGATGCGCACGGGGCAAAGAACATCATGGCTGCGAAAGCAGCCGCGCTCCGGCGCAGGTGTGCGCACCTCGCGGAGGTGAAATCAGCCGTGAACGGCTCCGCTCGGGCGCGAAGAATGCGCGGAGCGCATTCTTTTTTTATAAATGAATTGATAATCGCAAAAATGTGTGATAGAGTTGATAAAAGAGGGGTTTTTTGTCAGATACAGATGATATGGAGGCTTGGTATGGAACTTACAGATTTGGAAGAGGGAGACAGTGTTGTTCTGGAAATCAAATGGGGGGAACATCCGTATCAGATCAGTACTGCAGTTGTGGGCGCCAAAGACGGAGCGTTGTTAGTTTCGCCGTTTAAATACAAGGGCACAGTGCTTGATCTGGGCTCTGTACATTTTCGGAATATGTTTTTTAATCTCTATGGGATGGATAAGAAAGCGGATACACGACTTGTCTGGCGCAATGTACAGATTGAAGCGAAAATGCATAAGAACGAAATGTTATACGCTGTGCGGACTTCCAGTTCCAGAAAATTTCCTGCAGTCAGCGACCGCAGGCAGAATAAACGGATGCTGCTTGATATCAGGGCAAAGGTGATATCCGCTGAGGATGGCAGGGGGATACCGGTCGTGCTGCATGATGTAAGCGACAGTGGGTTGTCGTTTTACGCGAAAAAGGGGTTGCAGTTTACGGATAAGACAATCCGGCTGGAATTTGAAGATACCGTGCACGACCATTCGTTTCATCTGGCGATAGACAGCCGCTTTGTGCGCCGTGTGGAAAAAGACACACAGGATCTGATCGGATGTCAGATATTAAAGTCAGACCGGAATTTTTTGTCTTATGTCTGTTTAAAGAAAATGCAGACAGCCGCGGAAAATAAGTTTTCGAAAGCGGTTTCGGAGGCGAAACATGCGAAAGAAATGCAAAAGGAGGACGAGCAGAAAGAGGAAAACCAGGATTTGACCAGACAAAATACAGAATCAGAAGAAAGTATGGTGTGATGAAATGGAACAGTGCAATATTGATGATTATGTATTGCGTCAGCAGAGTATCTGCAGGCGCAATGACAGTATTTCTCCGCGATTGTATTCCGAATACGATGTGAAATTAGGGCTCAGGGATTCCAATGGAAGCGGCGTGCTGACCGGGCTTACCAATATATCAGAAGTGATCGGTTTTCAGGTAGATGACGGAAGAAAAACGCCATGTGAAGGCGAGTTGTGGTATCGGGGCTATAATGTACGAACTTTGACAGACGAACTGGATGAAAAAGAGTTTGGTTTTGAGAAAATTGCCTATCTGCTGTTGATGGGAGAAATGCCGGATGAGGAAGCGCTGCGGGACTTTAAAGAGATTGTCGGAAAGAGCAGGACATTGCCGACGAATTTTACAAGAGACGTAATTATGAAAGCGCCGAGTGAGGATATTATGAATACCATGACAAGAAGCATCCTCACGTTGGCTTCGTATGACGAAAGGGCGAAAGATACCAGTATTACCAACAGCCTGCGTCAGTGTATCCAGCTGATCAGTCTTTTCCCTGTGCTGGCGGTATATGCCTATCATGCCTATAACCATTACAAAAATGATGGGAGTATGTATATTCACCGTCCGGATACGACGCTGTCGGCTGCGGAAAACCTGCTGATGCTGTTAAGGCCGGACCAGAAGTATACGCAGGTGGAGGCGAAAGTGCTTGATACGGCGCTGATTTTACATATGGAGCATGGCGGCGGGAATAATTCCACTTTTACAACGCGTGTCGTAACGTCATCCGGGTCCGATACCTATTCTACGATTGCTGCGGCAATGTCTTCCTTAAAGGGTCCGAAACATGGCGGTGCAAATATAAAAGTGATGGAAATGATCCAGAACATCAAAAGCAATGTGTCGGACACTTCAGATCAGGAAGAGATAGAATTTTATCTGAGAAAAATTTTGAACGGAGATGCGTTTGACAAGAAGGGACTGATTTACGGTATGGGTCACGCGGTTTACACGCTCTCCGATCCACGTGAGCGGATTTTTAAATCCTATGTGGAGCGGCTGGCTAAAGTAAAGCATTTTGAGGCTGAGATGGAACTTTACAATAATATCGAAGCGCTTGCTCCAAAGCTGATCTCTGCAAAGAAAAATATTATAAAGGGAGTCAGTCCGAACGTGGATTTTTACAGCGGATTTGTGTATGAAATGCTTGGGATTCCGCAGGAGTTATATACCGCGATCTTTGCAGTGGCGCGTATTGTCGGCTGGAGCGCGCACCGTATCGAAGAGATGGTATGTACCGACAAGATTATACGTCCGGCATATATGAGCGTAATGGAAGAAATTCGATAAACATATCGACTGGACGCAGGTATATTTTGCGTGGAAGTTGTTTATGCGGCTCCGTTTCTGTCAATACTTATCGTATGGAACAGAAATGGAGCTGATTTTATGGAATCAATATGGACTAAGACGGTGCAGATACCGGCCAGAAAGAAGGCCGAGGGCAGACTCGAACGGGAGATTGCAGTGATCGGGGCAGGTATGACCGGTATTCTTACGGCATACCGGCTGCAGCAGATGGGAAAACAGGTTGTTGTGCTTGAGGCCGGCAGAATTGCGGGAGGGCAGACGAAAAATACGACGGCAAAGATTACCAGCCAGCATGGCTGCTTTTACCAGAAACTGATTTCTGATATCGGAATAAAAAATGCGAGGTTATACGCGAGGGCAAATCAGGAGGCAATTGACGCTTTTGAAAAAATGGCGGAAGAACTTGGAGCAGCGTGCGATTTTGTACGTCTGCCGTCTTTTCTTTATTCTGCGGATGATGAGGAAAACTTGAAAAAGGAGGCTGCTGCGGCTGTCTCGGTCGGGATTGACGCCAGTTTTGTCACAGAAACGGAGCTGCCGTTTCCGGTTGCGGGGGCAGTGCGTTTTTCGAAGCAGGCGCAGTTTCATCCGCTGAAGTTTATCAGTGCGGCGGCCAGGGGACTGGAGATCTATGAGAACACGCCCGTAAAGAAAATCAGAAAAAATGTAATCTACTTTGACGGAGGAACAGTGACGGCGCAGAAAATTATCGTCGCGACACATTATCCGATCATTAATTTTCCGGGCATGTACTTTATGCGGCAGCACCAGGAACGCAGTTATGTGCTTGCACTTTCGCGCTGCCCCAGATTACAGGGGATGTATTACAGTGCGGATTTGGACGGTCTTTCATTTCGCAGTGCAGAAAATATTCTGCTTATTGGCGGCAACGCCCACCGCACAGGGAAAAATGTGCAGGGCGGCGCATATGCGGATTTAAGAGAAAAGGCAAAAATATATTTTCCGGACAGCCGCGAAGTCTGCTGCTGGTCGGCGCAGGACTGCATGACGCATGACGGTGTCCCGTTTGTTGGAAAATATTTTTACGGGCAACAAAACCGGTTTGTGGCAACGGGATATAAAAAGTGGGGCATGACATCTTCCATGGCAGCATCGCTGCTGCTGTCCGATCTGGCCTGCGGACGGCAGAGCATTTATGAGAAAGTATTCACTCCGCAGAGACACCGCGTAAAGGCTGCCGGGAATCTGATGCAGGATATGGCGGAGAGTATCAGCGGGTTGGCCCGGGGTTGGATGTTTCCGTACAGTAAACGTGAGGAAGACGAACAAAAACACTGGACGAGATGTTCCCATATGGGGTGCCGGTTAAAATGGAATCCGGATGAAAAGACCTGGGACTGTCCGTGTCACGGTTCCAGGTACACGGTGGACGGAGAATTATTGGATGAGCCGGCAAAGTGCAGTCTGAAGAAAAAGACAAACCGGTAATAAACGATATATGAAGTAATACTGCTGATTTTCAATGAAAAAAATAAAAAAATTATGGAAAAATATACCTGATTTTTCTCAGATGTGATATAATGTAATAGTTGATTTGTACTACAATGACAAACGATTGGCCGTATCTTTTGTGCTGCTTTTTGGGGGAAGCAGTTCATCAGGAAAAGCGGCACTATGCAAACAGGACATCCACGGGAAAATAATTTTATCGTGACAAGGGAGGAAATCATGGGGAATCAGTTAGTATGGCAGGATCGCTTCAATATTGGCGTAGAGTCAATTGACCGGGAACACAAAAAGCTTTTCAGTATTTTAAACAAGCTGTTGAGGTATCGTAACCAGCCGGATAAAATCGAGTGGGTCTGCCGGGAAGGGATTAAGTATTTTAAGGATCATGCAATGCGGCATTTTACAGACGAAGAAGCTTATATGGCATCCATTGCATATGAGGGGTTTGAGATGCACCGGAGAGTACATGACAATTTCAGAAATGTTACGCTGCCGGCGCTTGAGCGGGAATTGGATCAAACCGGCTATTCTGCGGATGCAATCAGCCATTTTCTCGGCGTATGTGCCGGATGGCTGGTCGGACATACCCTTACTGAGGACAGCGCAATTACGGGAGAGGCAATCAGCAAATGGACGGATCTGATGCCGGAAGAAGAGCAGGCGGCAATGAGAGATACGATTATTGAGTTGATTTACGATCTGTTTCGTTTGAAAGCGCGTGTGATCAGCGAGTATTATCGGGGGGAGAAGTTCGGAAAAGGAATTTATTATCGTCTGGTATATAATGCAAACGAGAAAGAGAAATGGGAGTTTATTTTAATTTTTGAGGAAAAACTGATTGTAAATACAATTGGAAATATACTGGGAGATGAATCGGAGCAGATCAATGTTATGCTGGTAAATGCCGCCCGATACACGGCGCAGCAGTTTGTAAACCGTATCAGAGAGCATGATCCATCCGCCGGGCAGGGGGAAGTGGAGCGGGAAAATCTGCTGACTTATGAACAGTTTCAGAAGATATTTGACAGTCATCGCCCGCAGACAAGCCTGCTGTTTGATACAGGGGCAGGGTATTTTGCATACTGCGTGATTGCGCCGCATCTGCTGCAAAATGAAGGAGAAACGTCGATCCGGGCGGATAATGCCATGGGTGAAATCAAGAAGTATCTGAAGAGGAATCAGAGTACGAGTAAACGAAAAATACTTGTTGTGGATGACTCTAAGATTATTCTTCAGGCCATGCAGGAACTGCTTGAGAAAGACTATGATGTTGCGGTGGCCAGTTCTGCAGCGTCAGCCATTCAATGTATTACGCTGAACCGGCCGGATCTGATTCTGCTGGATTATGAAATGCCGATTTGTAATGGCGCGCAGGTGCTTGAGATGATTCGTGCCGAGGAGGGATTTGCGGATATTCCGGTTATTTTCTTAAGAGGAATGGCGCTGGATAAGGATTATGTTGGAAAGATACTGGCACTGAAACCGGCAGGTTATCTGATCAAAAATCAGCAGATAGAAGAGATCAAAAAAGGCGTTGACGATTTCTTTCGAAAGAAAGGAAAATAGAAAGTACGAAAAAGGTGTATGTCGGATTTCTCTGACATACACCTTTTTATGCGCAGGCCCGCATATGGAAATTAACTGCTGACGCAGATGCGAGACGTAAATCGAGCAGTGGAGAAAGTCATCCACTGCTCGATTAGGAATATTATGCGGATTTCTGATTAACCAAAGTATCTCTTAAGAAGTCCTTCGAAAGCTTTTCCGTGTCTCGCCTCGTCGCGGGCCATCTCATGAACGGTATCATGGATTGCATCCAGGTTCTGAGCCTTTGCTCTTTTTGCAAGATCTGTCTTGCCTGCTGTAGCGCCATTCTCCGCATCCACTCTCATCTGCAGGTTCTTCTTTGTGCTGTCTGTTACAACTTCACCGAGAAGTTCTGCGAATTTAGCGGCATGCTCCGCCTCTTCCCAGGCAGCTTTCTCGTAATACAGGCCGATCTCCGGATAACCTTCGCGGTGTGCAACGCGTGCCATAGCAAGGTACATACCAACCTCAGAGCACTCGCCCTCAAAATTTGCTCTTAAATCTGCTACAATGTCTTCGCTTACGCCTTTGGCAACTCCGACAACATGCTCTGCAGCCCATACTTTTTCGCCGGACTGAAGTGTGAACTTCTCAGCCGGAGCCTTACATACCGGGCACTGCTCCGGAGCAGAATCACCCTCATGAACATAACCACATACGGAACATACATATTTTGCCATAATAAAATCTCCTTTTCTGATTAAAATATACTTGTCCTGCAGTCTGATAAACTGCTGTTTTGAAATAAATCAGTAACTATTATTGATTTTAACCGATTGACTGTTGCTTGTCAATAGAAAAAAATTTTTTTTTGACGAATAATTTTTGCCGGATCGGTTATATTACTAACGATCTGCAGAATGACTGCAGCAGGGGCACTGTCCGTAAAAATAGGCCACGTGTCCTTCGATTGTACCATGAAAATTCTGTTTTGCCAGAATGTTAATATGGTCTAATCCCGCGACATTAAGGTCAAGCACGCTGCCGCAGTATTTGCAGATAAAGTGGTAATGCGGCGCGGTATTTCCGTCAAAGCGGTCCGGTCCGGTTCCCGCGGAAATCTTTTGAATTTCACCGAGAGAACACAGCAGGGAAAGATTACGGTATACCGTGCCAAGACTGATATTCGGAAAATCTTTTTTTATATTTTGATAAATGGTTTCGGCGGTGGGATGGTCATTGCGTGAGATCAGAAAATTCTGTATGCATTCCCGCTGCCTGCTGTATTTAATCATTGGCAACCTCTTTCCTGAAAATGATAACTGTTACTGAAATTATAATAGATCAAAAAATTTTTTCTGTCAATAGAAATATATGGAATAACAGACTGCCGCGCCGCATATGGATAGGATAAAAGCAATGACAGGGGCAAAATGGCAATGCCGGGGATGAAGCGTTTTGTTACATATATTTATTCGTATGAGAATAAGGTCAAAGGGAACAATACCGGGTTCGCGAGGCTTGAGGTGCGCGGCGCGGACGGCCGGATTGAAATCCATTTAAGAGGAATACTGGGGCGTACTGCCTGCAAAGTGTATCTGTTCCGTCTTGACGGCAAAAATATGGAGGGTTTTTATATCGGTGAATTTCGTATTATGAATGGCTCCGGTGATTTTGCCGCCGTTTTCCAGGCAGAGCAGATTGCGTCATCGCCGTTTGGATTTTCAGACCTTGACGGTGTTGTGATATTTGGGGAAGACCGACGTATGTTTATGAGCCGTTGGACAGAAGGCGAAGAATTTACGGTGTCAGGCGAGAACTTTCATCTGTGGGAACAGAGGAGAGATGCGGCGGAAGAAAGCAGCATTACAAACGAAAGGAAAGAACGGGACAAAACAGACGGTTTGGAAAATGCACACCAGAAAACAGTGGTCGGTTCTGTCGCCGGACAGAGCGGCTTGCAGAATCAGACAGGGGAGAAAGACGCAGATGAACCGGTTTTTGCGGATCGTGGTAGCGGGGCAAATTATACTAAAACGGAGACGCTGGTAAAAACGGTTGTGACAGAAAGTCGGACTCTGCCTCAACAGGGAGCTGTGCAGCAGGATCCGGGGCAGAACGCTCCACAGAGCATGGGGGCGACAATTGCCCGAGAACATTCAGAGCAGGAGGATGTAGCGGCAACCGAGATCCCGATGCAGAATATTTTTCCGAATTACACATGGCAGGAAATCTGGGAAAGTATGGGAAGTGATCACGATATTTATACGCCGTTTGAGGACAATGAGATACAGTGTATGCGGATTGAACTGAAGAATCTGCGTCAGCTGCCGAAACAATACTGGTATCTGGGAAACAACAGCTTTCTTTTGCACGGTTTTTTCAATTATCATTACCTGCTGCTCGGACGCGAGGGTGAGCGGTTTTTTGTTGGCATTCCGGGTATTTTTCAACGCCAGGAGCACGTCATGGCGATTATATTCGGGTTTCCTGAATTCCTGCCGTCAGCGCTGGAGACGGGTATTAAACCGGATAACGAGGGGGAATCTTTCGAGCCTCTCAATCGCTTTGGATTCTGGATTCACTGGATTGATGCATAGAGTCCCATGAAAGGCTCAGTCCGGGCGCACAAGACCATAGCGAATATGGTCGGTCCATTCGCCATGAATGGAGATGGCGCCCCGCTCAATCCCTTCGTTCGTAAAACCGAGCGCTTCGAGCAGCCGTATTGAGGGGGCGTTATCGGGAGACACTCTTGCATATGCGCGGTGAAGCTTAAGGTCATAAAAAGCAACGCATAATATTTTGCTGACGGCTTCCCGTGCATACCCCTGATGCCGGTACGAACAGTCAAATTTATAACCGAGTTCACAGCATTCATACGGCGCGCGCATCACGTTGTGCAGACAGACCGTGCCGATAATGGTGCAGGGGTCGTTATGTAAAAAGGCATAGAAACGGACATTGAGAAGTTTCTGAGCCATTTTATATTCGCATTTTAAAATATTCTGCTGATACGGCGCCGTGTAAAAGCCGAGCGGACGTGTCGGCTCGTATTTCTCAAAAGAGTCTCTGTTTCTTTTCTGAAATTCCAGTACATCTTTATAATAACTGGAAGTCAGTATTTTTAAAATCAGACGATTGGTCCGATATTCCATATACATATCTGTTTGTAATTCCTTTTCCGATGATTTGTGTTATAATAAGACCAGGGTGTCAAAAGCTATTTTGACCCCTGAATCATATTATAAAATATTTCGGAGTGTATGTCTATGAAACAGGAAGAAAAATATATGAAATCTGCAATCCGGCAGGCAAAAAAAGCGTATGCGCTGCAGGAGGTTCCGATCGGCTGCGTGATTGTACAGAAAGAAAGAATTATTGCGAGAGGATATAACCGCAGAAATACGGAGGGGAACGCGTTGGCGCACGCCGAGCTTTCCGCGATAAGAAAAGCGAGTAAGAAGACCGGAGACTGGCGTCTGGAAGACTGTACGATGTATGTGACACTGGAACCGTGTCAGATGTGTGCAGGAGCGATTGTACAAAGCCGTATGAAAAAAGTGGTCATTGGCTGCATGAATCCGAAAGCGGGGTGTGCGGGTTCCGTGATCAATTTGCTGCAGATGGAGCAGTTTAATCACCAGGTTGAGATCGAGCAGGGCGTACTTGAGGAGGAATGCTCCGAGATGCTCTCCTCTTTTTTTCGGGAACTGCGATTAAAAAAGAAAAAACAGTCTGGAAAGGATTGACAATCCGACTTGAAATAGGCTATACTTAAGTCTCCGGGCAGCCGGGGTGGCAGCGGTACCCTGCATCAACAATCCGCTATAGTTGAGGTGATGCCAAACCGAGGGTTTCAAATTGTGGAGCAGCCCTTCATAAGTGGCGTTGACACTTGGGTCTTACGCAACAGGAATCTGTGAACCGGGTCAGGTCAGGAATGGAGCAGCCCTAAGCAGAAGCTCCTGTGTGCCGTAAGGGCGCCTGAGCCGAGCTAACTGTGGAGGTAACGTCTGGGGTTTGGATTCGAAGGGCGGCGCCCGGAAAAAGTAAGAACAAAAACGCGCAGTGCGCGCTTAAAATATAAGAAAAGAGAGGGAAAGATATGTTTGGATTTGGTCAGTTAATCAGTGTTCTGAAGAAAAACCCAAAGAAAATTGTATTTACAGAGGGACAGGATCCCCGTATCCTTGAGGCTGCATCCCGTCTTCTTGCAAGTACATTCCTAAGTCCGATTCTTGTCGGAAATCCGGAGGAGATCGCGCTTGTAGCGGAGGACAGCGGTTTTAATATCCGCGGCGCGGAGATTATCAATCCGGCCGAGTTCGACAGGATGGACGAGATGGTAGAGTTATTCTGTGAACTGAGAAAGAGCAAAGGGGTTACACCGGAGGAAGCGAAAAAAACGCTCTCGCAGGCAAATTATTTCGGTACGATGCTGGTAAAGATGGGAATCGCGGATGCTCTTCTGGGCGGCGCGACTTATTCGACTGCGGATACGGTTCGTCCTGCTTTGCAGCTGATCAAGACAAAACCAGGCAATACGCTGGTATCTTCCTGCTTTATTCTGGTGCGTCCGTCCGCAACCGGCGGCAATACCGTGCTTGCAATGGGCGACTGTGCGATCAATATTAAGCCGACGGAGGACGAGCTTGTGGAGATTGCAGGCGAGACTGCGGAGTGCGCGAAGATTTTCGGTATTGAGCCGGCAGTCGGCTTCTTAAGCTATTCCACATTCGGTTCCGGCAAAGGCGAGGATGTCGACAGGATGCGTAACGCTGCGGCAAAGGCAAAAGTGAAATACCCGTCTCTGCCGATTACCGGAGAGATCCAGTTTGATGCAGCCGTATCGCCGCGTGTTGCACGTACCAAATGTCCGGATAATGATGTGGCAGGCCATATCAATACATTTATTTTTCCGGATATCAGTTCCGGTAATATCGGTTACAAGATTGCGCAGCGTCTTGGTAACTTTGAAGCATATGGCCCGATTCTGTTAGGTTTAAATGCTCCGATCAATGATTTGTCGCGTGGCTGTAATGCCGCAGAGGTATATTCCATGGCAATTATTACAGCAGCGCTTGCGTGATTCGGTTTGAAGTGATTGGCAGCCGTCCGGTGGGAACGGCTGCTATTTCTTTATCTTACAGGAAAGACCTTGTTGCATTAACGTTTGAAAGTACATACTTTCCTGTAAGATAAAAGCCCTCCGGGCAGGATGCGCACCTCGCGGAGGTGAAATCAGCCGTGAACGGCTCCGTTCGGGCACGAAGAATGCGCGGAGCGCATTCTTTTTTATAACCATAAAATGTTAGGTGCAAAAAGAGGTAGAAGATGGATGATATGCTGTTTAGCAAAAAAGAGATTCAGAAATTAATTGTGCCGCTTATGATTGAACAGGCGCTTGCAATCAGCATAGGCCTGTTTGACACGCTGATGGTGTCGTCCTGCGGGGAGGCTGCTGTCTCCGGCGTGTCGTTGGTGGATAATATCAGTATTCTGCTGGTCCAGGTGCTTGCGGCGCTTGCAACAGGCGGCGCGGTTGTCTGCAGCCAGTATCTTGGAAAGGGAAATATGGAGCGTGCGAGACATTCCGCAGGTCAGCTGATGTTTACAATGATGGCAGCCTCCATGGCGATCATGTTGATCGGCCTCACTTCCTACCAGTTTTTACTGAGCGCCATTTTTGGACAGATTGAGCCGGACGTCATGCAAAGCGCAGAGACTTATTTTCTTGTGACAGCAGTTTCCTATCCGTTTTTGGGTGCATACAATGCGGGGGCAGTGTTGTTTCGCAGTATCGGAAACAGTAAAATCAGCATGTATACCAGTCTTGTGATGAATCTGATCAACATTGGGGGTAATGCGCTCTTCATTTTCGGATTGGATATGGGAGTGTTCGGCGCGGCGCTTGCAACGCTGATTTCCCGCATAGCGTCCGCCGCCTATGTTACTGTGCTTTTGTGCAGGAAAGATAATCCGCTCCGTATACTGCCGCTTCAGTGGATGCGTCCGACGCGCGACGTTGTCGGGAAAATACTTAAGATCGGCATTCCAAGCGGTGTCGAAAACGGGATGTTCCAGGTCGGAAAGCTTTGCGTTTCCAGTCTGACGGCCACATTCGGCACGGCGGCGATCGCTGCAAATGCTGTGGCCAACAGTATGGCGGGCTTCTGTAATGTGCCTGGCAGCGCCATCGGACTTGCACTTGTGACTGTAGTCGGCAGATGTATCGGGGCCGGAGAGAAAACACAGGCGCGCTATTACAGCAGATACCTGATGAAAATCTGTTATGTCGGAATGGCGGCGGCAGAACTTGTACTGTTCATTTTATCCGGCACGCTGCTGCACTGTTTTGGGCTTTCAGACGAAGCGTTTGCGATTGCAAGGCAGCTTTTGCTGACCTATACGATCTGTACCACGCTGATCTGGCCGCTTAGCTTTACGCTGCCAAATACGCTGCGCGCAGCAGGAGATGCAAAATATACAATGGCAGTCAGTGTTTTTTCCATGTGGGTATTCCGCGTGGCCAGCAGCTATTTTTTCGCCGGGGCTCTGGGACTGGGCGTTTTGGGCGTATGGATCGGAATGTATGTGGACTGGGTGTTTCGGGCTCTTCTTTTCTGCATTCGTTACAAAGGCGGAAAATGGCAGAATAAAAAAGTCGTATAAGATACATATGGAAAATTTGTATTCATTTTCCCAAAAAAGCATTTTACTTTTTTTTAAAATATAGTAAAATAGTACAAAAGGCCTATCAGTCCGGCCTGACTGAACGGAACAGACACAGAATAAAAAGTTAGGACGCTGCATGGGGACGGCGTTTGGGAGATGGGAGAATGGAGAGGTATTTTTTTAGACACCTGTTTCTGGCAGTGTTTGGGGGAATCCTGCTGGGAATCCAGGTTTTGCCTGTTGGGGTGCAGGCGGCAGATACAGGCACGATACGTGTCGGTTATTATCAGATGGACGGTTTTATGTCGGTAGACGAAATGGGGAATCTGACCGGCTATAATATGGAATTTTTAAACAGGATTGCCGCGATTACAGGCTGGAGTTATGAGTTTGTGGAGGTTTCGGATGTGGAGGAGGGGCTTAAGCTGGTTGAACGCCATGAGATTGATCTGATGGCGCCCTGTCAGCTGACGCAGATTGCCATGCGCAAATATGAGTACTGTTCGGATTCCTTTGGCACGCAGTATGCCGTTCTTGTCACGCGCAAAGACAATGAGACGTTCTCCTATGAGGATTTTGACAATTTTCATGACATATGGGTTGGAGTGGCAAACAATGACTCGCTGATTTCCGGCTTTATGTCATACCGGCGGGAAAAAGGATTTGATACTTATCTAAGATATCTGAATACGCAGCAGGAAGCGCTGTCGGCGTTGTCTGAGGGAAAGCTGGACGCTGCAGCGGTAAGCCTTATGACTGCGGGCGACGATTATAAGATACTGGCGCGCTTTGCTCCGGAACCGTTCTATTATGTTACCTGGAACGGAAACACCGAGTTGATGAGCCGGCTGAACAGCGCGCTGTCGAATTTAAAGAGCAGTTATCCGGGGCTGGAAAACGAGCTGATGGAAGAATATTTTCCGTTGTATGATGCCCAGTATATATCGAAGAAAGAAAAGGAATACATTGATTCGCTGCGGATTCTGCGCGTCGGTTATGTCACCGACCAGGCGCCGGTTTCCTTTGAAAATGAATTTCAGGAGTTTGACGGGATTTCCAGGAAGATTTTTGAACGGATTATGCAAATCAGCGGGCTTCGGTTTGAGTATGTTCCGCTGCCGGCCGGCGATATCTCTCTGGATTATCTTATGGAGAATAAACTCGATCTGCTTACGAATGTGGAATATAACAGTGTGAATCTGCATACAGGGGGTATCCAGCTGAGCAACGTTTATTTTACTTCGCGAAAAGTGATTGTGGCGGATAAGAATACAGTGTTTGATAAAGAAAAGCAGATGACAGTTGCAATGTGTGCGGGTTCACAGACACTGCAGGCTGTGATGAAAGCGGCGTATCCGAATTTTGGATTTCTTGTATACGATACACTGGAGGAAGCGTTTGATGCGGTCAGGGGAGGGGAAGCCGATCTGTTAATCCAGAATCAGTATATGGTGGAAGACTGGCTTTCGCGTCCAAAATATGAAGATCTTCAGATGCTGCCGATTCAGGCGCTGGAGGACAACCTGTGCTTTGCCGCACTGGTCGGAAAAGACGGAAAAGCGCTTGCGGAGGATATCGACGCGACATTGCTGCTTGGGATTATTAATAAAACGCTGACGCAGATCACGCAGGATGAGATCAATACCATTGTACTGCAGACCTCTATGGATAACCGGCATACCTATACTTTTGAAGATTTTTTCTACCGATATCGCGCTACGATTCTGATTTCCGGTATTCTTCTTCTTTTTGCCGCTGCCATTGTCGCCTATGCAATGCGGCTGCGCAGGCGTGCAAAACGGCGTCAGGAGAAAGAACGTAAAAAACTGGTTCTTCAGCAGAAGCGCTATCAAATTATTATGGACGAATCGGATGAGATGATCTATGAGATCAACCTTTCGGGCGGTGACAATACGGTATCGGATCGGATTATGGAAAAGTTTGGCTGGACGATTCCGGAGTCGGTGCAGGAGATTGATTCGGATACGTTTGTGCGGATTTTTCATGTGCATGCGGACGACGCGTCAAAGATGAGCAGGGTGCTTCACGATATGGAAGAAAATAACGGATCCTGCGAATATCTGGTGCGCCTTTTTCAGATCAAAGGCAGTGTGTATATCTGGTGCAAGGTGACATGCATTTCACTGTTGGATGAGGAAAACCGTCCAGTCTATATAGTTGGGAAGATACTTGACGTTGATGCTGAGATTCAGGAGAAAGAGCGGTTAAAGCAGCAGTCCAGGCTGGACGGGCTGACCGGTCTTGTTAATAAAAAGACATTTCATGAGGAGGTCAGCGCATGGCTTGCAGGAAATACGGCGAAAGGCGTCGGTATTATTTTTGTGGATCTGGATCATTTTAAAGATGTAAACGATAAACTTGGACATTCCGTCGGTGATCAGGCGATTCAGGAGGCTGCAAAAAAGCTGCAGCGGATCTTTGCGGATTTTGATCTGGTGGCCCGTTTTGGCGGCGATGAATTCTGTCTGTTTGTCAAGGAGATTGACGAGGTGAGATTTGAGAAAAAGCTTTCGGGCGCTGTGCTGCGGATGCGTTCCAACTATACAGATGGGAAGATACAGGTGAAAGTGACAGCCAGTATAGGAGCCGCGTTCTGTACGATGCAGCATATCGAATACAAAACGCTGCTGGATGTGGCGGACGACGCTCTTTACGAAGCGAAGCGGGCGGGCAGGAACCGCTATGTTTTCCGAAAAAAATCGGCGTGATCGCCAGATTAACAGAAAGCAGGTCCTGCTTCGGACAGAAATGGAGGATGGAGTTTTCCAATGAAAAAAATCTGGGATGAGGAAAAGCAGACCTATATCCGGGCTGCGATCAGCAGAAATACGGATGAGGATAACGAGATATTAAAAAGCAGGCTCGAGGCCATTGACTGGTCTGTTCTGGAAAATATTGAACGCAAAGAGACTGTCAACGAGCGCGGCGTTTTTGCACCGCTGGCAGCGGTAGAGCAGAGTGAGATCGCATCGCGAAACGGAGAGTTTCGTGAACTGGGATTAAAAGCAATCCGCGCTGGTAAAGTCGGCGCCGTACTGCTTGCCGGCGGACAGGGCACACGTCTTGGGCTGGACAAGCCAAAGGGTACGCTTTGTATCGGCGAAGGGAGAGAGTTGTATCTGTTTGAGCAGCTGATTTGCAATTTAACGGAGGTCACGGATGCGGCAGGCGCATTTGTGCCTCTTTATGTGATGACAAGCAATATGAACCATAAAGATACCGTTTCATTTTTTGCGGAGCATGATTATTTTGGTTATCCGAAAGAATATGTGACGTTTTTTGTTCAGGAAATGGAGCCGGCATGTGATTTTTCCGGCAGAGTTTTTCTGTCGTCCAATACGCAGCCGGCGATGTCTCCGAACGGAAACGGCGGCTGGTTTCTTTCGATGATGCGCGCCGGACTGCTTGCGGATCTGGAGCGGCGCGGTATCGAATGGCTGAATGTGTTTGCGGTGGACAATTGTCTGCAGCGTATTGCAGACCCGCTTTTTATTGGGGCTACGCTTGCGTACGGCTGCGAGAGCGGGGCAAAAGTTGTGCGTAAGGCGGATCCCTATGAGAAAATCGGCGTTCTCTGTACGGAGGATGGCAGCCCATCCATTGTCGAATATTATGAAATGTCGAAAGATATGGCGGAGGATCGCAGAGAGGACGGAGAATTAAAATATGCGTTTGGCGTTATTTTAAATTATCTCTTTTCCAGAAAACGCCTGGAGGAAATCGCCAGAGAACATATGCCGATTCATGTAGTGGAGAAAAAGATTCCATATATGGATGAAAGTGGAATTTCGGTAAAACCGGAGCAGCCGAACGGTTATAAATTTGAGACGCTTGTGCTTGATATGGTGCATATGATGCAGAATTGTCTGCCGTATGAGGTGGATCGTTCGTATGAATTTGCGCCGATTAAGAACCTGCATGGCGTAGATTCCCTGGATTCCGCAAGGGAGTTGATGAAAAACTGCGGGATTTTGCTTTCCTGATTTTAAATGGCAGCAGAAAAAGTGTGCGTCAGGGCGCGGCTGCTTTGTCCGCTGTTAATAAAATTATTTAAAAAAATACTTTTCTAACGGAACATTTTGTGTTACAATGATAAAAATGGCGCGGGGGTTCCAATAGAACCCCGGCCGCCAGGAAATTCGGAGCATGGCGTAGTTTGGTAGCGCGCACGGCTGGGGGCCGTGAGGTCGCAGGTTCAAATCCTGTTGCTCCGATGATAAAAAACCGCAAGTCCGATGATTTACAGTAAAGTCGTGGGATTGCGGTTTTTTTCGCGCTGTTTTTCCTGTAAACATAAAAAGCAATAACTGTTTCCATGTAAACACATCTTCCCGTTGTCGGGTAACGGTCGGTTCGCCTTTTCCTTAAATTACCAGGGAAAATGCTTGAGCTTCTTCCTGACATAAGCTATAATTTCATTATGGTCCGGGAACAGAAAATCCCGACAGAAAGAATTCAATTTAAGGATGTTTCAGGTAAATTTGAGGAGGAAGTTTTGAAAATGCAATACCGGAATCTAAGAAGGAAGACAGGGTTGTGCGCACTGCTGCTTTTTGTTCTGACTGCAGGTTGTCTGTTTTGGCATACACAGACGGTTTCGGCTGCAGGAGATCTGATTACAATCAAAAGCTGTACGCTGACCAGAAACGGCAGAAATTTGAATATCAAAGCGACTGTCGGTGCAAGGAAAGCGGAGATGGGAAAAAATCTGTATCTTCTGGCGCTTGACGCTTATGAAAAAGACAGCGGGGTTCTTGCGGCAAAACCGGTCGAGGTGGTGCGGGCCAAGAAAGGGACGATTGCTTTTTCTGTGAAGTATAAGCCGGAAATGCTCTGTCAGAAGTTTGTCGTGGCATATAAAGTCGGAGGGAAATATAAGATTGCAAGCAATGCCAGTTATATCACAAATCCTGAGGCGCTTGCGTCCTATACCGGAAAAGGGGCTGCGACTTATTCCAAAAAAGGGTTACAGCCGGATTACGGAGAGGTGAACGACCCGCTGGCGCTCGGCGCGCAGCATGTCCTTTTAAATTGGACCATAAATGAAATGTTTCGAACGGTACATACAAAAAATACGATTACGTTCAAATACAGAGGGAAATATTATTATTTTGATCAGGATGTGATGAATTATCATGACAGTCTTGTCAGACAGTATGTCGCTTCCGGCGCGCGAGTATCTGTCATTCTTCTGCTGCAGTATGGCGTTTCCAAAGATACGGCGTCTATGTGTTACGGCGCTTCGGACGCTGCTTTTTCGTCGGTCAATGTGACGAACCAGAGAGGGTGCCTTACCTGGGAAGCGCTGATGACGTATCTTGGCGAACGGTATGGGACGGAGGAAAATCTTGTATCGGGCTGGGTGCTGGGAAATGAGGTGGACAGTCCCGGAAACTGGAATTATGGCGGCGGGAAAAGTCTTGGCGCCTATATGTCGGATTATGCAACGGCTTTTCGTATCTGTC
>CAMUHN010000043.1 GCA_947088675.1 uncultured Roseburia sp. | reverse complement strand
AGGTACTGTGCGTGTGATCGCCGACTATCGTACAGCCGCTTATCCCGCAGCTCCCATGTGTATGCGCCTCTGTAATCGTGCAGCCGCTTATCCCGCAGTCGTAAGAAACGGTTGTGATCACCTGTTTTCTGGCAAAACTGGATGTTCCGCAGTCATGATATCTATGGCCGTCGTTTCTGTGATGCCCATAATAGTAGACGCCATCATGCCTGTGGCAGTTCGTATCCGTACAACCGGAAATGCCGCAAATCGTGTGTTCATGTACCCCCACCACAGTACATTCTGTTATGTCGCAATAATGCTGATGATCTCCTGGTCTTGTGCACCCCTCCACCTGACAGACAACCTCATGCGGAACCGACATCGTGGCATTGGGCACGCCCACAGATCCCTGCATTCCAGCCAGCAGCGCAATGACACCGCAGAATGTTACCATCCATTTCATAATTACCCTCTCCTTTCCCTGTGTTTTAGTCATTATAGCATCGTTATCGTCCGTCATCAACCACTATTTTATTAATTTTCCGAAAAATCGTGCTTTTTGCGATTGCACATTACGTTCGCGACAGTATCCGCAAATCCATTATAATTTTCGTGTTTTAGCAGCCACACTTTTCTGTCAATTCCTCCGGCATACCCGGTCAGATCGCCGTTTGTTCCAATCACTCTGTGACAGGGGATGATAATGGAAATCGGATTATGGGCAATCGCGCCGCCGATTGCCTGTGCCGACATATGCTCCCTGCCGTGCCGTTTTGCATAAGCTTTGGAAATTTCCCCGTAAGTAGTAACTTCCCCATACGGGATTTCGCACAGAAACTGCCATATTTCTTTTCGAAATTCGCTTCCGCCCGGCGCAAGCGGCAGTTCGGAATTTTCCGGCTGCTCTCCTGCAAAGTAGCGGTCGAGCCAGTCCGCCGCCTGATTTAAAACAGTGGATTCTTTTGTTTCCTGCATTTCCTCTTTTATCGAAGACAGGTAATATTTCTGCCCTTCTATCCAAAGGCCGATCAGTCCATGTTCCTTTTCCGCAAGCAAAATCTCTCCAAAAGGAGATTTATAAATTTTTGTATGAATCACCAATCTCACTCCTCTCCTGTATCCATCCTCCATATCATGTCCATTCGCAATGTCTGTCATTCCGGTCAATCTCTGTAATTTATACTTGACTGTACTGTAACTGTATCGTTTATCATACAGTTACAGGAAAAAACACAGGTCTGTTTGCATATTTCGACAATTCCGTGTATAATTTTGATTACTGTCCCTCCCATATGGGCAATCACCGAATACAGAAAGGAATATTATGAACTACACATTTTACGAAACGGCAATGCTCTTTTTTGCCTGGTCATTTCTCGCCTGGCTGGCGGAAACATCTTACGCAACCATAAAAGAAAAAAATTTCCGAAACAGAGGCTTTGCATTTGGCCCGTTCTGTTTTATCTATGGTTTTACCGGTGCGCTGTTTGCCGTTTTCTTTCAGGAACTGCGCAGCGATACGTTCTTTCTGTTTTTGGGATGCGCTGCCGTGGCAACCGGAATACAATGGCTGACCGGAAAGACGCTGGAACACATCAACCAGAAAAAATGGTGGAATTATTCCGATAAAAAATGGAATTTTGACGGATATATCTGCCTTTCCTACTCTCTGCTCTGGGGATTGCTGGGCCTGCTCTCTGTCCGGTATTTAAACGATTTTCTGCTTTCGCTTTATCATCTGCTGCCGAATCTTCTGGAGAAAGCAGCCGTACTCTGCCTGTCCGCTGCAGGCTTTCTGGATTTTGCCGGTTCTGTGCTTTCCTGCTGCCATATGGAAGACAAACTTCCGCGTATCTTCAGATTCAGCCGCAGAATGCAGCAATGGACCTGTCAGTTTGCCGCAAAAATTTCAAATCGTATGGAACGCCGTATCAGACGCGCCTACCCGGCAACCGCACTGGAAACTACGGCAGTATCCTTACAGGAAGAAGAAAAATGCAGTCCCGTTCAATTATTCTGGCTGTTTTTGATCGGCGCATTTTTGGGCGATATTGTGGAAACAATTTTCTGCCGCCTTACAACCGGTATCTGGATGAGCAGAAGCAGCGTTGTCTGGGGTCCTTTCAGCGTCGTCTGGGGTCTTGGCATCTCACTTGTGACTGCCCTGCTCTACAAAGACAGGGAGAAACAGGAACATCATATTTTCTTTATCGGCCTTATTCTGGGAGGAGCTTATGAATACATCTGCAGTGTTTTTACAGAAATGATATTCGGCAAGGTGTTCTGGGATTACAGTGGTCTGCCGTTTAACCTGGGCGGGCGCATCAACCTGCTCTACTGTATTTTCTGGGGATTTGCAGCCGTTATCTGGATGAAAGGCCTTTACCCGAAAACGGCACGCCTGATTACATGGATTCTGAAAAAAAACGGACGGGTGCTGACCGCATTCTGCGCCGTGTTTATGGCCGTCAATCTCTTTGTATCGGCACTGGCGCTGATTCGCTATGACACCCGATCGAACGGACGCGAGGCATCCAGCGCCTGGGAACATGTCATGGATCAATATTATGATGATCACACAATGGAACGCATCTATCCGAATGCAATCGAACAATAAACCTGTATTGAGGAGGATTCCCGTGGCAAAATTAAAAAACATTCTGCATCTGCTCAGCGTCAACTGGCGCACCATGGCAGGATTTGAACTGCTTTACAAATTTTTATCGCTTACAATCGTTACGTCGCTTTTCTGGACAATGTTTAACGGAATCTTAAAGATTACCGGCTACGAATACCTGACAAAGGAAAATATTCTGTCGTTTCTGCTCAATCCCGTTACCATCGCTGCGTTACTGCTCTTATTTTTATGTATGGCAATCTACACGATGCTTGATATCGGAGCTGTCATTTTTCTGCTTGACCAGTCTTATCTGGGACATCGTGTCAGCCTGCCGCAAACCGCAGCCTTTGCTTTGAAAAATGCACGCAGGGTATTTCAACGCAGAAATTTTTCTATTGCGTTTGTGGTACTATTCCTGATCCCGTTTTTAAATATCGGCGTTGCGTCCAGTTATGTGAGCTCCATTTCCGTCCCGGAATTTATCCTGGATTTTATCGCTGCAAACAAATATTTGCTCGTTTTGTTTCTTATCGTATTGGCCGGACTGGCAGCTCTGCTGCTGCGCTGGCTGTATGCATTCCATTATTTTACGTTGGAGGGATGCGGTTTTAAAGAGGCGCGAAAAAAAAGCGCCCGTTTAAGTCATAAAAACAAACGGAAAGATATTGGCATTTTGCTGGGCACGCAGTTCTTGATCGCTCTGATTTTTTTACTGTTAAATCTGCTCGGTATTGTGCTTGCGGTTCTACTGGGCAAACTGTTTTCCAGCTTACATCTGCTTGGAATTGTATCGGCATCCGTTGTCTGGGTTTTTCTGGCCATATCCGCTTTTCTAATGTCTGCGCTCGGCACCCCGGTCAGCTATGCATGCATCAGTTTTCTCTTTTATGGACATAAAAATAATCTGAAAGAAGAAGTCGTCCGAATACAGACAGACGGCTGCTGCCAAAACCGGCGTAAACGCTCTGCTATCACCGCACTGGAGATCTTTCTCTTCACCTGCTGCGTATTCTTCTGCAGCCTTTATCTGTATGGCGTCTACCACCATAAAATCAGTCTGCCGGTCGAGCATTTCGGCACAATGGAAGTAACAGCGCACCGCGGCGCATCGCGCTTCTATCCGGAAAACACCATGGCGGCTTTCGACGGGGCAAAAAAACTGGGCGCCGACTGGATTGAGCTGGATGTCCAGCAAAGCAAAGACGGACAGATCTTTGTGATGCACGACACTAATTTTAAACGAACAGCCGGTATCGACTGCAATACATGGGAATTAAGCTATGATACGATAAGCAGGCTGGACGTTGGCAGCTTTTTCGACCCAAAATTTGCCGGCGAAAAAGTTCCGCTGCTGACAGAAGCAATCGCTTTTGCAAAAGAAAACCATATTATGCTGAATATCGAATTAAAACCGACCGGATACGAAACAGATTTTGAAAAAACAGTTGTGGATATGATCAATCAGGAAAATTTCCGCGACCATTGCGTGATCACCTCGCAGGTTTATGAAGTTTTGGAACACGTAAAGGCTTACGACCCGCAGATTCAGACTGTTTATGTGATGAGCATTGCCTACGGAAATATTAACCGCCTTTCTGCAGCGGATAATTTCAGTATCGAAGCGACAAGCGTTACAGAAAAAATTGTATCCGATGTGCACAATGCCGGAAAACAGCTGTACGCATGGACTGTAAATACACAGGATAATATCAGCCGCATGATTGATCTTGGCGTGGATAATATTATAACGGACGACGTAACGCTTGCAAAAGAATGTATTTATCTGAGTAAAACAAGTGATGTTTTTGCAGAATACATAAAATGGCTGTCACAGGGCGCCCCTTAAGATTCCCACACCCTGTTAAACATTGCTGCAGACAGATCCTGCCTGAAGATATCGGTTTCCGACAACAGATACGATAGAATGCGGCCAGGGCCTGCCCACCCGTCCGTTTATTACAGACAGGTGTGTATGCGGCTGCAAAGTAAAACCGCCGCAGCCGTGCCCCTTTTTTCCGTGAGTTACCGAGTTGGGGGAGGAACTCAACGGAAAGGCCATCTATTATTCTACGGAATATGATATTCCGCAAAATAACCTTTCTTAGAACGCTTCACCTCATAGAGCGCCTCGTCCGCATGGGAGAGAAGCTCTATAATCTGAACCGATGAATCGTCGGTGCAGGCTACGCCGCACGAAGCGCTGATCACGCGAATCTGCGTGTCGGATAATGCAATCCGGTTCTCGCCAAGTATGTCGTAAAACTGTTTCAGAAACGAAAGAATATCCTCTCTGCTCTTACAGTTATATATCAACATACAGAACTCGTCACCGGAACGTCTTGCCGGCAGAAAGTGCCCGGCCGGCATGGAGTGCAGCACAGAAGAGAAACTCTGCAGATATTGATCACCCATATCATGCCCGAATGTATCGTTAATGGATTTAAAATAATCCAGATCCAGCATAGCCGCTGCGCAGCAGGTTCCCTCCGGCATCGTCTGTATCAGTTCGGCCGCTTTCTTCTTAAAATAAGTAAACTTATACATTCCTGTAAGCGGATCGTGCGTATTTTCATACTGCATTTTTAATTTTTCCTGAATTTCCTTTGTGGCATCCATGACAACTCCAAGATGCTTTCCATCCGCTTTCGTCATATGAATCCGGATATACCTGTCGCTGATCTCAAAGACATCAGATTCACCCTCAACCGGATTTTTCATAAGTTCGTGTATATAACGGTCAAATGCACCGGAATCCTGAAAGAGCTCTTTTGACCTGCTGTTGTCCAGTCTCAGAAATTCCCGCAGCCCTGAGGTCGCAAAAACATGGTTTGTCTCCATGCTGTATTCAAATGCCGCCAGCGGAATACCGCTCATCTCAATAATGGCGGATGTTCGATCGGAAATACGGATGATACTTTTCACCATCGTATTGATTCCGCTGCTCAAATCTTCAAATTCCCGGTTTCCTCCGACTGCAACCGTTGTGTCAAGATTTCCTGAGGTAATAGAAAACAGATTCTCTATAATCTGATGGATTCCGCTGATTACTTTTTTCTTTACAAGATAGTTGAGCAGTAAAATAACCATTGTCTCAATTAAAAACAGATAGAGAAATGTGTTACGTGTATTACTCAGTAATTTGTCCCACAAAACATTTCCCGGCAGCGCCGCACAGATCAGCGTATCGGCATATTTTCTGGAAACCACAAACATTCTGTCACCGGAATCTCCCGCTTTGTATGCGCCCGCCTCACAGTCCAGCAATTCATTTAACTGATAAAAGTCCGCTGTAAAGGCTCTTCCCATTCCGGCGGAATGCCCAAGCACCTCTCCTGTCGTATCGTCTGTGATAAAAAGCTCCTCTCCCGCATCGGTCGGAAATTTGGAAAAGATATAATCATATGTATTTCTTGACTCCATCTGCAGCTGACGTACCGGCTCAAATCCGACCTGCACAATCCCTTTTTTGCTCTTCCTGGCAACGCCGACATACTGCATCACTTTATTGGCCGACGCATTCGGCTGCGGCTCCTGAATCAGATAAGCATCCGGATCGTCGCTTTCCAGCAATGTCAAAAACGGCCTTGTCTGTTTATGGTCGGCCATATCCATCCCGATATATTCTGCAACAGATGCAGAAGCAATGATTCCATTCTCGTCAATCATATGCAGTTCATCCACATTTAACAGATCTGCAAGATATTGCATCTGCGAAACATCCATTGCGACTTCTTCCTGACGGTCCAGAACATACGCAGCTGCCTTTGCCCTTGTCAGATAATCCACATCCAGATTCTCGTTCATCATCTGCAATTCGGCCCGGTTATTTTCCAGCGTATGAATCACCTGCTCTATTTTTGCCTCAAACGTCCTCACCTGCTGTGTTTCGAGCATATGCAGATACAGTAAAAAGTTGAAAAAAAGAATCAAAACGCAGCCGATCGACATAATAAAAGCCGCATATCTGATAAAAATCTTCTGCATAGGAACCCCCTGACTATGGCAGACACAATAGAACGGATCACATCTCTCATCTGTTCTTTATTATACCCTTTTTCCCAGGGTTACAATTCCTGTTTTTTCGCAAAAGCAAGCTAAAATTTCGCAAACATCATAATATGAAAGATACCGTCTTCGCAGTAACAGCCTACGTTTCCCCCTGTCTTTTCCGAAAAGGAAAGGATACTCTGCATGCCGAGTCCATGCTGTTTTCCCTTGCTGCTTTTTGGCAGTCCGGTAATCTCGTCAAACGTAATCTCCTGTTCACACGGATTCTGAAATTCAATCAGAATATGCTCCCTGGTGTATTGAACCGTTCCATCTATCACCCGTTTGTCTTCGTCCAGCTCCCCAACGCAGAGAATTGCATTTTCGAGCAAATTGGCGACTACCGACGCAAATTCGTAAGCGTTTATATCTATTTCTCTCGGAATACACAGATTCAGACGAAGCGCGATATCGTTGGAACGCGCCTTTTCCCCCATGCCTGAAATAACCGTGTTTAAAATCAGATTATCGCAATACTTTTCAACTTTATTCTCGTTTGCAACATCATTGACATAATCAATAATCTTTTTTATCTCATTATACTCTTTCTGGTTCAGCAGCGAATCGATCAGAGACGAAAAATGACGCATATCATGCCTCATCACTTTTAAATTTCGCTCCGACTTCTCCACCATGTCATATTGATTTTCAAGCCCTTTAATATAAGACTCAAACATAATGTTTTTCCAGTAAATGCCGGAACGGTTAAACTCACTTTCTACATACCGCAGTACAACCACATAGGAGACAAACATCGTAATAATTAAAAATATGGTAGCAGCAATATTTCCCGGATTTTGATCCAGCGTTCTCGGGAAAAAAGCGGTAAACGTCGTGCTGCAGTAAAACAGAACCGGAATCAGGCAAAGCTCCCACCAGCTGCCCATATAATCATTTTCACAGAACTGAAGCCAGATCGTGCGAATACGGATGCACAGAAACAGCAGCAGGCAAAAATGAATCAATGTACTGACAATCAGTGAAACAACCGCATTTCCCCAAAAAAAGTACAGGATCGTCGCAGCCGCGCTACCCGCAATCACATAGTTGGACGCGGTCAGACCCATAAAAAATATCTTACTGTTGCGTCTGGATGAAATCAGTATTCCGGTCAGCTGCGTTACAAGAATCTGAAATACTGTTACGACTACATAACAGAACTTGCTTTCAGGCCAGATATTCAACTTAAGCATATCGGACGTAATCAGCACAAACACAGCCGTCAGACAGATCCCCACTGTCTTTTTCCCCGAATAACGATGGGGAACAAAAAGGTAAAAAAAAGCAAATAAAAAAATATGGCTGATGGAATATGAAATATTTCTGTAGTAATCCATTATTACCCCTATCTGTAATGATCCGAAACATACAACAGATATGTTTTCTTCACATCGGAAGCCCTCGTTTTGCTGACGGAAATCACTTTTCCGCTTTCCATCATAATATTGTTCTGTGTCAGCTTTTTTACATAGTTCAGATTAATCAAAAATGATTTGTGAACCTGCAGAAAATCGGTTCTTGCGGCAATTTCATGTATCTCCTCGTCAAAAGACTTCCGGATAAATACACTCCTTATCTTTTTGCCGTTTCGAAGACAGACAGAAAGTCTCCTTGCTGAATTTTCGATATATTCGATATCCGAATAGGGAACCGGCATTAACCCGTCCTCCGTTTTCACCAGATACAGCGCATCCGCCCTGACTCCGGTATGCGAAATAGCATAATCCATGGCCTCAAAAAACTTCTCCTCACTGACCGGCTTTAACAGATATCTTGCAGCATGTACGCCGTAAGCATCCATTGCATAATCATCAAAGGAGCTGATATAGATAATTACATTTTCACTGCCCGAAAGCCGGATCTGCCGGCCGATTTCAATTCCGGTTGAGGCCTGCAGGATCATGTCCAGAATATAGATATCGGCCAGGTCATGTTCCTTAATCCGGCGCGTCAGTTTGCCGGCATCCGAAAATTTTTCCACTTCAAGTTCGAGATTTGGATACAATGTTTTGTACTTTGTGATCAGATGGTCTAAATTCGTCAGATCCTGTATATTGTCATCACAGATTACAATTTTCATTTGCAGTATGTCCGTCCTTGTCTGTATCAATTGCAAATCTTATTTTTTGCATATCAGCATATTATATCATATCGTAAAAAAAATCAAAAGATTTTTTTCCAAATCCGGAATTCTGAAATTTTTATAAATTATTCTTGTTTCCTCACCTGATTCTGGTATAATAAAAACAGCTTACATACGAATGGAGGAGTTTACCTATGAGATGTCTCGTCTGCGGAGCAGAAATTCCGGATCAGGCGCAGTTCTGCACAAACTGTAATGCGCCGACCGGCTATGAAAATGCGCCGCTCAGCCAAAGTGAATTTTTGAAACACCCCAGCATGAAGAAATGCAAAGGTTCTATCACCAGCGCCGCGATTGTTCTTTATGCCTGTGCAGGAATCACGCTTCTTTTAAATGTGATTTTAGCACAACGCCTCACCGCTTTTCTTGATATTATTCTTCTGATCGGCCTTGGAATTGGCATTCAGATCGGAAGAAGCCGCATATGCGCAGTTGTGGCGACTGTCTACGGCGTCATTAACGTCGTCGTGCTGTTTATGATGACGGGAAAGATCAGCGGCTGGTGGATACTTGTGGCCGGTATTATCGGAATTACCTCCACATTCCAGTATCACAGCGCATGGAAAAGATACCAGAACACCGGAGCTTTTCCGAATTAAACTAAAAAACTGCCGCAAAGAGACAGAATACGATCATTCTGCACTGCGCGGCAGTTTTTCAATTTATCAAAAATCACAATTGGCGTGAGCTTTAGAACTTCTTCTCACACTACCCCCATGTCGCGGCCCTGCCGCGACTCTTATCCGGGCAGAGAATCCCTGATTTCGGGATTCTCTGGTGTGAGACTTAGTACTTCTTAGTGAAGCAGCCCCTACTGCGAACTTTAGAAGTTCTTCTCACACTATAGCTCACAGGTTTTGACCGTGCGTGGGAACGGAACCACATCGCGAATATTCGACATTCCGGTCAGATACATCACGCAGCGCTCAAATCCAAGTCCAAATCCGGCATGGCGCGCCGAACCGTATTTTCTTAAATCCAGATAGAACCCATAGTCTTCCTCATTTAATCCAAGTTCCCGAATACGCTTAAGGAGCTTTTCATAATCGTCTTCTCTCTGGCTTCCGCCGATAATCTCTCCGATGCCCGGCACAAGACAGTCAACAGCGGCAACCGTTTTTCCATCCTCATTTAACTTCATATAGAACGCCTTTATTTCTTTCGGATAGTCCGTGACAAAAACAGGCCGTTTATAGACTTCCTCGGTCAGATAACGCTCATGCTCTGTCTGCAGGTCTGCGCCCCAGGACGCTTTATAGTCAAATTTATCGTTGTGTTTCTGTAAAATTTCAACCGCCTCGGTGTACGTAACTCTTGCAAAATCCGACTGGACAACATGATTTAAGCGCTCCAGCAGGCCCTTGTCAATAAATGCATTAAAAAATGCCATCTCTTCCGGCGCATGTTCCAATACATAGCTGATAATATACTTTAACATACTCTCTGCAAGCATCATATCATCATTTAAATCGGCAAACGCAATTTCCGGCTCGATCATCCAAAATTCCGCCGCATGTCTTGTCGTGTTTGAGTTCTCGGCGCGGAACGTCGGACCAAATGTGTAAATATTTTTAAATGCCATCGCATATGTCTCGCCGTTTAACTGTCCGCTGACCGTCAAATTTGTCGGCCTGCCAAAAAAATCTTTTGTATAATCTACACCGCCGTCTTCATTTTTGGGCGGATTTAACAGGTCAAGCGTTGTCACTTGGAACATCTCGCCGGCCCCCTCACAGTCGCTTCCGGTAATCAGCGGCGTATGCACATAAACAAAATCGCGCTCCTGAAAGAATTTATGAATTGCATAAGCAACCAGAGAACGAACGCGGAACACTGCCTCGAACGTATTGGTTCTTGGCCTCAGATGTGAAATTGTCCTCAGATATTCGAAACTGTGTTTCTTCTTCTGCAGCGGATAATCCGGTGTCGATGCGCCTTCAATCGCAATCTTTTCCGCCTGTATTTCAAACGGCTGCTTTGTATTTGGCGTTTCCACAAGCTTTCCGGTGACAATAATCGCAGCTCCGACATTGATCTTTTCCACTTCGGAAAAATTTTCAAGTACGTCGGAATAGACAATCTGTACCGGCTCAAAAAACGTCCCGTCATTGACAACAATAAATCCAAAATTCTTTGAATTACGGATGCTTCTGACCCAGCCGCCAACCGTTACTTTTTCATTAAAAAATTCTTCTCTTTTGTGAAACAAATCCCTTACGTTGATGAGTTCCATAACATGCCTCCCTTGATATAAAATCTATAGATATGATGTACTTTCCCGTACCGGCAAATACATCACTCCTGTTCTGTATGATCCTGCTGTTTCCCGTCCTGCTGCTCACTCTCCTGGAGCGCGTTTTCTTTTTCTGTTATGACAGCAGTCTCTTTGATCTTATTGAGCGCGAGATTTTCCAGATAGATCTTTTTGGTGTACATTTTGCCATATTCAGGATCGCCGTAACCATATGTCTCATAGAGCTTGTCCACCGATTCATACGCGCCCCCGGAAACCATGGATTCCAGATATTCGTTGTATTTTTCCTCATCAAACGCAATATTTTCCCTTTCGGCAACCACATCAAGAATAAATCCCATACCGACCTCTTCCTGAATACTCTTCCTCCAGATCTCCTCGGCCTCGTCAACGGACGTGCCGTTGTAATTTGTCATAAGAAAACTTTCCAGTTTTGATTCGTCGCCCTGACAGTTTGTCAGAATAAAGTTGTATCTGTAATCTTTTAATCTTGCCTCCACATAATCTTCCGGTATCTCGTATTTACAGTTTTCCATCATATAATCCTGGATGGCGCCTGTGATATCGCTCTGTTTTGCCATCTGCGCAGTGCCTTTCAGGTAATCGATCAGTACCTGATACATCTCTTCTACCGTATCGACATTAAACTGCTCTTTCGCAAACGCATCATCGGCGTCGGCTGCCGTCATCGGCCGCATAATTGCATTGACGGTAAATGTGAATACAGCCTCCTTTCCGGCCAGATCAGTATTGTTGTAATCCTCCGGAAATGTAACAGTCCCGTCGATCACGTCGCCTTTCTTGGCATTCTTTAACGCGTCGGTAAACCCCGGGATAAAGCCCCCGCCAAACTGTCCGACAGACCGGTTATTGTCCACGTCAATAACCTGATCTTCTGCAGAACCGTTTTCAAACGCAACTCCGTCCACCTTGCCTGCATAATCCACATTGACGATATCTCCCTCGCCTACTTTCGTCTTGGACTCGTCCGGCACGTAAAAAGAGCCGTAGCTCGCAATCAGCTGATTCAGATAAGCCTCCGCTTTCTCCTGCGTCACCTCATAGTCGCCGGTAATCGTAACAGGAATCTTGCTGTAATCACAAAGTTCTGTCACATAGTCGCTCCCGTGCAGATCAAATTTGCGGCTCTCGCTGACATAGCTGCTCTTTGGTGTTTCCGTACCGGAATCTTCCGGCGTATTATTATCATTTTCGGCCGGCGCCTGCGTCTGATCTGACTCCTCCGTCTGACTATTGTTTGCGGCGTCGCCGCAGGCAGTCATGGAAATCAGCATCGCCGATGTTAAGATTGCTGCCATTATTTTATTTTTCATGGTTGTTCTCTCCTGTTCTGTCTTTTTTATAACTTTATAAACATAACACAAATAGCTGAAAAATAAAAGCATTTCCACGAAAGTTTCACATTTTCTGCAAAATAGCAGAAACAAATTACTTAATAATTTCTGATTAGTCTATACTTTCCAGATACTTGTGCTATAATGGGGAGAGGGCAGATCTGCCCAACGATACGACAAATAGCTGGAGGCATTATGAATATCATTATCGTAGGCTGCGGCAAGGTCGGCTATACCCTTGTAGAACAGCTTGGCAATGAAGACCATGATATTACGGTCATTGACGAAAAACCGGAAAAAGTATCCTATATCACCGATGAGCTTGACGCCATGGGTATTGTCGGCAACGGAATTAACCACCGCACGCTCTTAGAAGCCGGTATTAAGACGGCAAACCTTCTGATCGCCGTGACGGGCGACGATGAAAAAAACCTGCTCTGCTGTGTCATAGCAAGAAAAACAGGACGCTGCCAGACCATCGCGCGCATACGCAATCCCATTTATAATGAAGAAGTTCTGTTTTTGAAAAAAGAATTCGGCCTTGCCATGATCATCAATCCGGAATTAATCGCCGCAAGAGAGATTGCCCGCATGTTCCAGTTTCCTTCCGCAATCCGCGTGGATTCGTTTGCAAAAGGCCATGTGGAGCTTTTGCATTTTCGGGTAAATGAAGAATCGCCCCTGATTGGGGTCATGCTCTGCGATCTGCCGCAGAAGCTGCACAGCAATGTACTTGTCTGCACTGTAATGCGGGGGGACGAAATGATAATCCCAAACGGCAGCTTCGTTTTTGAAAAAAATGATACGGTTTCCATTACCGCAAGCCGCAGCAATGCGATGGATTTTTTCCGAAAAGCGGGCATTATGAAAAACCGTGTCAACAGCGCGATCCTGGCCGGCGGAGGCAAAATTTCTTTCTACCTTGCAAAGGGACTGATTTCATCCGGCATCCGCGTCAAAATCATTGAAAAGGATAGAGCTCGCTGCGAATTTTTATGCGAGGAGATTCCGGACGCCACCATTATCTGCGGCGATGCCACCGATCAGAAGCTGCTGATGCAGGAGGGACTTATGAATGCGCACGGATTTGCGGCGCTGACCGGCCTGGATGAGGAAAATATCCTCCTTTCTCTGTTTGCAAACGATATCTCGGGCGCTAAAACTGTTACCAAAATTAACAGAATCAGTTTTAACGGTGTGATTGACAAACTGGATCTGGGCAGCATTATCTATCCGCGGGTCATCACATCCGACTATATTGTAAAATACGTAAGATCCGCGACTTATTCACAGAACAGCAATGTAGAAACGCTCTACAAACTGGCTAACGGAAAAGCGGAAGCGCTGGAATTTATTATAAAATCTGATTCCGCTGTCGCAAACATTCCGCTGCTGAAATTAAATCTGCGCAAAAATACACTGATCTGCTGTATTTACCGGCAGGGTAAGATTATTGTTCCGACCGGTTCCGATAAGATGATGGCCGGGGACTCCGTCGTCGTCGTACTCTCCGGTTACCGCATATCCGATATCAAAGAGATTCTGGAGGACTAAAAAATCATGAATTATGTAATGGTTTTATATATTCTGGGATACGTGTTAAAGTTTGAGAGCGCATTTCTGCTTCTGCCCGCTTTTGTGGGACTTTTGTATCAGGAAAAAACAGCGCTCGCCTACCTGCTGATGTCCGCCATATGCTTTTTGTGCGGAGCGCTGTTTATGCACCGAAAACCAAAGTCAAAAATGCTGTATGCACGCGAAGGGTTTGCCATTGTAGCTTTAAGCTGGATTGTCATGAGTATCTTCGGCGCCGTACCGTTTGTCCTTGCCAATGATATCCCCTTTTATGTGGACGCTTTATTCGAAACTATCTCCGGCTTTACAACGACCGGGGCAAGCATTTTAAAAGAAGTGGAATCACTCTCTCATGCCAGCCTGTTCTGGCGCAGTTTTTCACACTGGATCGGCGGCATGGGCGTTTTTGTATTTATTATGGCGATTCTTCCGATGATGGGCGGATTTAACATGAACCTGATGCGGGCCGAAAGCACCGGCCCGTCCGTAAGCAAGCTGGTACCGCATGTCAAAGACACGGCAAAAATCCTGTATGGCATCTATATTGCGATTACACTTTTGTGCATTATTTTTCTTACTGTATTTGGAATGCCTGTTTTTGACGCGTTTACAACAGCGTTTGGCACAATTGGAACAGGTGGCTTTGGCATTAAAAACGACAGTTTTGCAAGTTATTCTCCCGCGCTGCAAAATATTGTAACAATATTTATGATTTTAAGCGGCATTAACTACAGCCTCTATTTTCTTGTGCTGTCCAAAAAAATAAGAGACGCGTTAAAATTGGAGGAAGTGCGCTGGTACATCATCACGATTCTGGCGTCCGCCCTGATTATTATTTTTGATATCCGCCACATGTACCCAGGCCTTGGCGAAACAATACGCCATGCATTTTTTCAGGTCGGTTCGGTTATCACAACAACCGGCTTCTCTACTGTGGACTATGACCTCTGGCCGGAGCTTTCCAAATGCATTCTTGTAATACTGATGTTTACCGGGGCATGTTCCGGCAGCACAGGCGGCGGAATTAAATTTGCACGCATTGTTATTTTATTTAAGACAATACGCAAGGAACTGTCCTTAAGCATTCATCCTCGCGAAATCAGAAAAGTTCGTATGGACGGACATGCCATAAATCACGATGTGATACGTTCGACAAACGTATTTATGTCGATTTATTTTATCCTTCTTCTCGCGTCTACACTGTTAATCAGTGTGGATGAATATAATTTTACAACAAATTTCACTGCTGTGGCAGCGACACTCAACAACATTGGCCCGGGGCTGGATCTTGTCGGCCCCTCGCAGAACTTTTCCATTTTTTCGGTCTTCTCAAAGTTTGTGCTGATGTTTGATATGATCGCCGGCCGTCTGGAACTGTTTCCAATGATGGTCCTGTTGCTGCCGGACACCTGGAAACGAAGATAAAACGGAGGATGGAGAATTTTATGTGGATTGCAGACCAATGGAGCGATTTTGAAGTAATTGACTGTTCAGGAGGGGAAAAACTGGAGCGCTGGGGCGAATATGTCCTGCTGCGGCCCGACCCCCAGGTGATCTGGGATACTCCGAAAAAAGAAAAAAAATGGAATCAGATCAATGCCCACTATCACAGAAGTGCAAAAGGAGGCGGAGAATGGGAATTTTTTGACCTGCCAAACCAGTGGTCGGTCTGTTACAAAAATCTGACGTTCCAGCTAAAACCATTCTCATTCAAGCACACAGGTCTTTTTCCCGAACAGGCAGTAAACTGGGACTGGATAACTGAAAAAATAAGAAATGCCCGCCGTCCTGTAAAGATTTTAAATCTGTTTGCCTATACGGGAGGAGCAACCGCAGCGGCAGCCGCAGCCGGGGCATCTGTGACGCATGTGGACGCATCAAAGGGAATGGTAACCTGGGCAAAGGAAAACGCGCTCTCCTCCGGGCTTTCTGATGCGCCGATCCGCTGGATTGTGGATGACTGTGTAAAATTTACAGAACGTGAAATCAGACGTGGGAACAGATATGACGCGGTCATTATGGATCCGCCTTCCTACGGCAGAGGGCCGAAAGGGGAAATCTGGAAAATGGAAGATATGATCTTTCCACTGCTTGTTCTGTGCGAAAAGCTGCTTGACAAAGAACCGCTGTTTTTTCTTGTCAACTCATATACGACAGGCCTGCAGCCTGCCGTCTTAAGTTATATGATGCATACCGTTTTAGACAAGTATGGCGGCCGCATCAGTGCGGACGAGATCGGACTTCCCGTTTCCGCAAACGGACTTGTACTGCCATGCGGAGCAAGCGGAAGATATGAGCGCTGAACCGCCTTTAAAGCATATTTTTTTTCCTTAAAAATACCATCGTGATCATACAGATGAGAAATGTCAGGATACAGATAATCAAAAACCCATGCGGCGTATTCGAAAGCGGCATCCATTTTGCATTGACATTCATTCCATAGATTCCTGAAATCACCGTAGGAATCGCGAGAACAATTGTCATGGAAGTCAGATATTTCATCACATTATTCAGGCGGTTATCAAGAATGGATGACATCAGCTCCCTGGTTCCGTTCAGGATATCACGGTAAATGGTCGTCATCTCAATCGCCTGTTTGTTCTCGACGATCACATCCCCCAAAAGCTCTTTGTCCTCCGGATACTGCTCCAGCCTCTTATAGCGTGTCAGACGATCCAGCACTACGCCGTTTGCACGCAGAGAAGTTGCAAAATAGACAAGCGTTGATTCGAGCTCATGCAGCTCAATCAGATCAATATCGTCCGTATGCTTTCCGATCCGCTCCTCAATCTCGGTGCGCTTTTTATCAATAATGCGAAGATTCGACTGATAGATCGCGGCGGTGCGAAATAAGATCTGGTAGACAAAACGCAGTCTTTTTTTTGTACTGAACTCTTTTACCCTGTTTGACACAAAATTCTTAAGAACAGGCGTATCCTCGGTGCAGACTGTCACAATCACATCCTGCGTTAAAATAATGCCAAGCGGGATTGTGGTGTAGGTCTGTTTATCGTGCCGTATCTCCGTAGTCGGAATATCAACCAGTATCAGCGTATATCCGTCCTGCAGTTCGATACGGGAACTCTCCTCCTCGTCGAGCGCCGCTTTGATGTCCTCAATATCAACATTTAAATCCCCGGCAATCTGCCGGCATTCTGCCGCCGTCGGCGCAATCATCTGTACCCATGCCCCGCCGTCAAGTTTTTCCTCTTCATAAATCTGCTGATTATCCGTCCTGAAATATGTGATCATAGTAATTCTCCATTCTTTCCTATACGACTGCCGTCCCGGCAATCCCCATTGCGGCACAGACAAGATAAATCAGAAAAAGATGCGCCGGATAAATCGCATAAAACAGATATTTAAGCTTAAGTCCGCGTTCTCCGTTATAAAATGCAAGCGGAATAAAGCCAAACAACGCCGTGGGTTCCCAGCAAAAGGAAAGAGCGCCGATCAAAAGCTGCAGCCGTCCCTTTCCCCGAAGCAGATAAAGAACAAGAATACTGAACACGCCCCTCGCTGCGTAATCTGTATGCAGCACATGCGCCCATACCATACACAACACTGCAATCAGCAGTAACAGAAGATACCGAATCGGGGCATACAGCTCCTCATTCGATTCCACTGCCCGAAAAAGCATCATGGCAACCAGCCCGATTGCCAGTGTAAAAAATACATTCTGGTATCCAAATTCAAGCGCTGTTCCCTGAAATGCAAGATCAAACGGAACCTCGGAGATCAATGCAAACAGCCCGAGCCGAATTGCATATTTTTTCATATCATTTGTATGCGTAAACCCCTCGACCAACAGGAAACAGAAAATCGGAAATGCAATACGGCCAACCGCCCGCATAACGGTATAGCTGCCGTACAGCAGCGCATGCGCCGAAAACCACTCGGCTGCGGCGGCTGTGTTTTCCACGTTAAGACCGCCTATGCCCTCAAGCAGCAAAAAACGCCCGAGAATCGCTGCCGCGATATGGTCAGTCACCATCGTAATGATAGCGATAATTTTTAATGTGCTTCCGCTGATGCCCTTTTTCTCCATGATTCCCCTCGTTTTTCGTATTTTATCCGACAAATTCTTCCACACATCTTAAGTAGGCTGCTACCGGATCTTTTGCCTGCGTGATCGGCCTTCCGACAACAATATAGTCAGATCCGAACTCTTTTGCCCGCGCCGGTGTTGTGACGCGCTGCTGGTCTCCGACGTCGCCGTCCGCAAATCGAACGCCCGGCGTAATCGTAAGAAAACCTGCTCCACAGACTTCATGCACGATCCCGGCCTCAAGCGGGGAACAGACCACGCCGTCAAGTCCGGATTCCATTGTATTTTTTGCATAGTGCATCACTGTTTCGTTGATCGGATGGCCAATCAGAAGTTCCTGCTGCATCATTGCCTCGCTTGTGGACGTAAGCTGTGTCACGGCAATCAGCAGCGGACGCTCCTTTTCGGCCGTCTTTAATCCCTCCATGGCAGCCTGCATCATTGCCTTTGTGCCGGCGGCATGTACATTGCACATATCCACCTGCAGGTGCGATAGAACCGCCATGGACTTTTTTACAGTATTTGGAATATCATGTAATTTCAAATCAAGAAATATTTTGTGCCCCATACTTTTGATTGTGCGCACAATGTCCGGCCCTTCCGCGTAAAATAATTCCATCCCGATTTTTACAAACGGCTTTTTTTCCCGAAACTGCTCCAGAAAACGCATCACTTCTTCTTTTCTGGAAAAATCACATGCCACTATTACATCTCTTCCCATATTTATCCTCCATTCCGCCGCTCAAACGGCTGTTTGCTTCAGCTGCCGAAATATGCGTCAATTCCGTCTGCAATACCGGCCGCAATTTTTGTCTGATAGTCTTCCGTCGCCATTTTGGCGTCCTCGTCGGGATTTGTCATATACCCCATCTCCACGATGGTCGCCGGAACACTGCACCAGTTGATGCCGCTCATTGTGTCTGTTTCCCAGACATACTGCTTTTTGCATCCGCAGGACGCAATCAGATGATCCAACACTTTGGATGCAAGACTCTGGCTCTGCGCATATAACGCGCCGTTATACGGATTCTGCGGCGTCTGGCAGATCGTCATCGCTCCGTTTGCCGATGAATTTTCGGAACCGTTTGCATGGATGCGTATAAACGCATCGGCGTTCGCATTATTTGCAATCTGGGCTCGCTCGCTGTTGCTGATATCCACATCGTGCGACGTGCGCACCATCATCACCTGATAACCGCGGTTTTCCAGCTCCTGTTTTAGCTTTTCCGAAACCATAAGCGTCAATTCATATTCATGAAGTCCGCTGACGCATCCGCTTGTTCCTCCGGCTACTTTCGCCTTTGTCTCTGATGCGCCAGGACCGACCGGCTCTTTCTCGCTGTTGCCCTGTTTTTGATGACCGGCATCAATCACAATCAGCTTCTGTGCCCTTGTTTCATCCGCCGGCGTGTTCGCCGCCCCCTGTGATCCGGCCGCGGTATCCGCACTGCCGCCGGCATTACCTCCATCGACAGCGTCTGCACCCGCATCTGCGGATGAGCTCCCCGTATCCGGTTCTGCCTGATTGTCCTCGGAGTCGTCATCCGCCTTTGGTTCTGTGGATGAAGCTTCCGGCTCTTCCTTTGGTTCTGTGGATGAGGTTTCCGGTTCGCTGCTTTCGGAGGAATGATCTGTCTCCGCTTCGTCCGATCCGCCGTCTGTTCCATCCATCGTATTCACCTCTCCGGAACCGGGTTTTGTCCCGCTTATATCCGCTTCGCCGCCCTGTGCGGGCTTTGCAGAGTCACTGTCTGCTGCTGCCGAAGTATCCCCTGCTTCGGAGACGGCAGGAACATTTTCCTCTTGCGCCTGGCTTCCACAGGAGGAAAAGAACAGCGCTGCTGCCATAGCCGCGTATAAAATCCGTTTTGAAAAAAGTCTCATATTTCTCTCAAATCCTCCACACCTTGTAATACTTCCGGTATCAGTTCCTCCACCCGGATACAATGTTCTGCCGCCTCACTGATACATTTCCAGTTCTCATTCTTTTCGCTTACAAAATAGACGATGCCGTTTTGCGGATACACATTCTCGCCGGATTCCGCCCGGATGCGCTCGCATAAAAATTCCGCGATCATCTCCTGAATCCTGACCTGCGTAAGCCCCCTGTTCATGCTCTCGCCGGACAGATATCTGCAGTCCAGCAGCTTAAAATATTTTTTTGCTCCGCTCTCATAAAAAAGAGCGATCGCCGGTTTTTCATTCATCATACCTTTCAGTATATCAATCATCTGCTGCGGCTGGCGCTCTTCCGTCGTCTTTTTCCTGAAAATTTTACCTTTCCCGAAATTGCGGTTCAGATATACATATTCCATCGGAACCTGAAATGTACGGTTCACATAGGAAAAAAGCATTTCATTGAACGACGGCTCACTCTCGCCCTGACAGATACATTGGTCAATATGGCTTTCTCCTTTTCGGTCATACCTCTCCTGCGAGAAAATATCCCTCATATAAGTCGCTTCAAAAGCTGCGCTGATCAGCCTGACATCCGGATCGTCTATGCCGCATATTTTTAAGATGGTAAAATCGGATTCATCCAAAGATTTTTTTGCCATGACAGACAGCAATTTATTATAAAAAAAGAGGGTATATTGTTTTTCTTCGCCGCAGACAGGTCTGGAACCATTAAAGTAATGATTAAAATATTCTCTCATTCTGTTCTTTTTCTCCTTGCAATCCAGTTATTACATCTTATCATAACATAAACACAGCGTATCGTAAAGTTTGGTATTACAGTTCTTTTGTAATCTGATAACAGTATAGCAAACATATGAAATGTTACATAATTTGAAAAATATAAAATTTTAAATAATAGCTCTCATCAGCCGCCCAAAGGATTGGATGATCCGGGGACTGCGTCCGAAATTCCACCTGACGAAGCCTTCTGCGCGCGCCGGCCGCCGCCTCGCGTATTGTTTTTGCAAATAGCTCCTCATTCATAAAATGCGAACAGGAACAGGTGGCAAGAAATCCGCCGTCCTTTACCAGTTTCATGGCGCGCAGATTGATTTCGCGATATCCTCTCACCGCGTTTTTGACTGAATTTCTGGATTTTGTAAAAGCCGGCGGATCCAGTATCACAACATCAAATTTTTTGTGTTCCCGCTCCAGTTCCGGCAGAAGCGCAAATACATCACGGCACAAAAAATGCACGGTCTGCTCCAGACTGTTGAGCCGGGCATTTTCCTCTGCCTGCCGTATGGCAGGTTCAGAGGCGTCAACCCCCAGTACATCGGCCGCTCCCGCATACCCGGCATTTAATGCAAATGACCCGGTATGCGTAAAACAATCCAGAACAGACGCGTCTTTGCAAAGTCTTTGAATCGCAAGGCGGTTATATTTCTGATCCAGAAAAAAACCTGTCTTCTGGCCGTCCCTGACATCAACGATATATCTGACGCCATTTTCCTCGATCGGAACCAGCGTATCAAATTCCCCGCCGATAAATCCCTTTACGCGCTCCATTCCCTCAAGCAGGCGTACTTTGGCATCGCTGCGCTCATAGACGCCCCGGATTACAATGTTATCCTCCGCCAGAACTTCTCTGACAGCATTTATGATTTCCAATTTGAAACGGTCAATACCAAGCGCAAGCGATTCCACAACAAGTACATCGGAAAATTTATCTACTACAATCCCCGGCAAAAAATCCGCTTCGCCAAAGATAATACGACAGCTGCCGGTATCCACGGTTTTCTTGCGGTACTCCCAGGCTTTCTGCACACGTTCTTTCAAAAAAGCATTGTCGATCACGGCGGCCGCGCGGCGCGTCAGCATCCGTACCGTAATTTTTGACTTACGGTTGATAAATCCCTTTCCCATCGGATATCCGTCAAAATCTCTGACGATAACGATCTCCCCGTCCTCTGCATCTCCCTGGATTTGAGCAATCTCATTATCATAAATCCACATTCCTCCGGATTTTACAGTGCGGCCTTTCCCCTTTTTCAGTATTACAGCTGCATCCACGGAATCCCTCCCATCCCTTATTTGACTGTATGTCAGAAACCGAAGCAAAATCTGTCCTATATTGTAGCACATTCTAAAAAAATACGCTACAAAAACAGAAGATTTTTCAAGTTTTCTTGTCAATCCCGTTCCAGGGAAGTATAATGTTCTTATCATTACTATAAAATCAGAAAAGAGGAATAACATGAAATCATTTTTTCAAAAGAAACTGATCGCACTGCTGCTTGTTACAGGAATCGCTCTGGCACAGACAACGTGCAGCATACAGGCTGCAGCTTACCGTCAGACAGACGTAAAAGCTCCTTCGAAAGGCAATGTTCTGGCCCGGATTTCGGGCAGCTATGAATACGCTCAAAAGGATAAGCTGCTGAACCGCATCAATGAAATCCGCAAAGAAGCCTGTCAGAAAGGTTACAAAAACCCCGCAAACGGCAAAAAACTGACTGCAAAAGATTATGTCCCCATAAAATGGTCTTCCGACCTGGAGTGGATCGCCCAGATCCGGGCTGCGGAATCAACCGTATGCGAAAGCCATACAAGACCAAACGGTTTGTCATGTTTTAGTGTAAAACACAACGGCGTACAGAACTGGGCCGAAAATCTTGACTGGAATTATTCCGGCCTGATGCAGGGCATCGAACAATGGTACGGTGAAAAAAATGACTGGGTCAATCAAACGCCGGGCAAAGTAACAGGCCACTATACCAGCATGATCAATCCGTCCTACCAGTATATCGGACTGGCATGTTTTCGCAGAAGCAGCGGCGGATGGTATGGCGTCTCGGGTGAATTTGGCTACACCGCAAAAGATAACGGAACAAAATCCGGTTTAAAAGGAAAGACAAATCAGGCTCTTGAAATTTCCTCAAAATACATTGGCAGCGTAAAACTCAAAGCTCCCTCCGCTTTGAAAAAGGGAAAATCAAAAAAACTTTCTGTCACCGCAAAAATAACGGTTCCCGGCATTATGGGCGGAAAAAATATTACGAATTGCGTCATCTTAAAAAAAATCAGATGGAGCTCCTCCAAAAAATCCGTGATCTCCGTCGATGCTTCCGGCACGCTGCGGGCGAAAAAAACAGGGAAATCCGTGATCTCTGCAAAAATTGACGGATTAAAAACCGTAAAAGCAGCCGTTACGGTAAAAAAATAAAATAAAATGCCCCGGCACCTGTTACCGGGGCATTTTATTTTATTTCATCGCGCGAACCGCATCAAAATCGTCTGTCACCTCTTTTGACGGAGCAGGCGTCAAAAGACTTATCACTACAATACATACGCTTGCAACGACAAATGCGGGAAGCAGCTCATAAATATTCCAGCCGCCGCCCAGTGGACGCACTGCGTATTTCCAGACAAACACCATAATACCGCCGGAGAGCATTCCCGCAAGCGCCCCCCAGCGCGTTGTACGGCGCCAGAACAGGGAAAAGAGCATAATCGGACCAAAAACAGCGCCAAATCCCGCCCATGCAAACGAGACAATCTGGAATACCGAACTGTTCGGATCCCTTGCAATAAATACACCGATTACCGCGATCACTACAACGGTCAGTCTTGCAGCAAGGATAGACGCTTTCTCCGAAATTTTAATATGGAAAACATCTCTCAGTAAGTTCTGCGAAATCGAGGACGACGCCGCCAGAAGCTGCGAATCGGCGGTAGACATCGTACACGCAAGAATACCGGCCAGAATGATCCCCGCAAAAACAATCGCAATCAACTGCACAACTCCGCTCCCCTGTGTACTGAGCAGAGTCGCGGTTTTAATAATCACCGTCTCGGAATCGGAACCGCTTAACGTGTCAATCGCGCCTGCATTTGACATCTGAAGCCCGATTACACCGATAAAAATCGCACAGGCCATGGATATCACAACCCAGACAGATGCGATTCTCCGCGAAAGCTTCAGTTTATTTTTATCCCTGATCGCCATAAAACGCAGCAGCACATGAGGCATTCCAAAGTAGCCAAGTCCCCATGCCAGCAGCGAAAAAATCGAGATCAGGCTGTAGGAAGACGAAGTCTGTGACGCCGGATCGTAAATCTGCGTCATCGACAGGTAGCCCGGCAGATCTTTTGCATTCGAAATAACAGCGTCAAGACCGCCCGCCGACTGTATGCCGAACACAAATACAATCACAAGCGCGATTGTCATTACAATACTCTGAATCAGGTCAGTTGTACTCGCCGCCAGGAAACCGCCCAACGCGGTATAACACACAATTACAATCGCGCTTATAATCATGGCCGGTATGTAGTCAATGCCGAACAGGCTGGAAAAAAGCTTTCCGCAGGCGGAAAATCCGGACGCCGTATACGGAATAAAGAAAATGACAATAAAAACAGCCGAAATTGCAAGCAGCAGATTACTCCTGTCATAGTACCGATTTGCAAAAAAATCCGGTATCGTGATAGAATGATTGCGCTCGCTGTAATAGCGGAGACGTTTCGCCACAATCAGCCAGTTCAGATAAGTTCCGATTGCAAGACCGATCGCGGTCCACCCTGCATCCGCGATACCGGTCAGATAGGCAACGCCCGGCAGACCCATCAAAAGCCAGCTGCTCATATCGGAAGCCTCAGCGCTCATTGCAGTGACAAGAGGTCCCAATTTTCGCCCGCCAAGGTAAAAATCTCCGGCATCCTGATTGTTCTTAGAAAAACGAAAACCGACTGCAATCATAAATGCAAGATAAAGTAAGATAACAATAAAAATACCAACCGTAGAAAAACTCATAAAAATCTCCCTGCCTTTTCTGTAAAAATACTTTTGCCGTTGGTTCTTTGCCATGCGCCGCCTGTTGTTTCACGAGCGCATAACGGTTTTATCCCCCGGCTTTATGCATCATCCATGTCTTTCGCCCAGTTCAGTGCGTAACTGACTGCCTTTTTCCAGAGCCTGATCTTCCTGTATCGCACCTCCTCTGTTATCTCCGGCGTAAATGTGCGGTCAATTGACCAGTTTTTTCTGATTTCATCCATGTCTCTCCAATAGCCGACAGCAAGACCTGCAAGATAAGCTGCTCCCATCGCGGTTGTTTCCACGCATACCGGCCTGTTGACCGGGGCGCCGCTGATATCCGCCTGCATCTGCATCAGAAGATTATTTGCACTCGCGCCGCCATCCACCCTTAAAGAGGAGAGCTGTATCTTAGAGTCCTCGTTCATCGCCGCAAGCACATCATTGACCTGATAGGCGATTGACTCCAGCGTCGCGCGTATCATATGGTACTTATTTACACCGCGCGTCAGCCCGACAACTGTCCCCCTCGCATATTGATTCCAGTAAGGCGCGCCGAGTCCGGTAAAAGCCGGAACAACATAACATCCGTTGGTATCCGCCACTTTGCGCGCCATATATTCGGAATCCGGAGAAGAATCTATAAAATGCATCTCGTCCCGCAGCCACTGAATCGCTGCTCCGGCGACAAAAATAGAGCCCTCCAGCGCATAAGTGACTTTTCCGTCCAGCCCCCATGCAATCGTAGTCACAAGACCGTTTTCGGAACAGACCGGCTTCTCTCCTGTATTCATCAAAAGAAAGCATCCGGTCCCGTAAGTGTTCTTTGCTTCTCCGGGTGAAAAACATGCCTGTCCAAATAAAGCCGCCTGCTGGTCTCCCGCTGCTCCCGAAATCGGAATCGGCGCTCCGAAATATTCCGGATGGGCGCTGCCGTATACCTGGCTGGACGGCACGGGTTTTGGCAGCATACGCTTTGGTATGGTAAGCTCGGCCAGAATCTCATCGTCCCAGTCCAGCGTATGAATATTAAACATCAGCGTACGCGAAGCGTTGGAGTAATCCGTAATATGCACCTGGCCTTTTGTCAGCTTAAAAATCAGCCATGTCTCTACCGTGCCAAACAGCAGCTCACCGCGCTCTGCGCGCTCACGCGCGCCTTCCACATGATCCAGAATCCACTTTAATTTCGTACCGGAAAAATAAGCGTCAATCACAAGCCCTGTTTTAGACCGAAACATTTCAACAAGCCGTTTCTCTATCAGGGAATCACAGTACTCCGATGTCCTGCGGCACTGCCATACAATGGCATGGCACACAGGGATTCCTGTATTTTTATCCCAGACAACCGTTGTCTCCCTCTGGTTCGTAATACCGATTGCTTCAATATCCAGGGCCGAAGCGCCAATATTTGCCATCGCCTCTTTTGCAACCTCAAGCTGTGTCGAAAAAATTTCTTCTGCATTATGCTCAACCCAGCCGGGTTTCGGAAAGTACTGCGTAAATTCCTTCTGCGCAATGCTGCACATTTCCCCCTTTTTATTAAACAGGATACAGCGGTTGCTTGTGGTTCCGGCGTCAAGCGCCATGATATATTTCGCCATAACGAATCCTTTCCTCACATATCATATTATTTTCGCAGCTGATTGCAACGCATATAAGAATAGTTTAACGGATTAAAGCGAAATTGTCCACAAAAAAATGAAATTTAATTACTTCGCAGCATCAAAGTCTTTCCTGTAAGATAAAAAAATGGTTCTGCCGCACCACGGCAGCAGAACCACACCTGTTTCAAATAGTACCTGTAACTTTCAGGACGGAAACACCCGGCGTAATACTCCATTTTCCGGTATTGGGATCCTGCGTATAAGTTGCAGCCGGAACTGTAATCTGGCCGGCAACCGTCTGGAACAGACCTGTCGTACTGTCATACGTATAATTGGCGGGCGATGTCCATGCTGTTGAATTAAACGTCACGGAGATCGGGTCAAGTATGGGCGAAAACGAGTCTGTAATCACCGCATTGTCACTTGCTACGGCAGGAACACTTCCGCTGTTCTGAATCACAAATGTATAGGTGATCTCACCGTTTTCCACCACTGTCTCCGGATAGATTGATTTACTGATGCTGAGTCTGACAGCGTTCGCGTCTTTTACTACTTCCGATACTTCAATATCGTTGGAGAATGATGTCCCGCTGATTGTGGCTCTGTTTGTTATCGTTGCCCCGGCTCCAAGCGGCGCATATTCATTGACGGTAGCCCGAAATGCAAGCAGAGCGTTTCCGTTTGCCGGAACACTGATTCCTGTCACTTTCAGAGTTGTTCCGTCTGAAACGACTGCCGGTGCTGCCTGAAGTACGCCATTGCTGTAATAACGCATGGAATTTTCCACATACGTCAACGGCACCGCCTTGATTGCTCCTGCGGTATAAGCGCCAAGATTATCGGTTACGGTCAGTCCGGTAAAAGCGTTTGCGCCGGAATTAACAATATTGATCAGATACGTTACTTTGTCATTTACTTCATAATCGGCCTCCAGCGAGGTTTTGGTTGCGGACAGAACTTCCACCAGCTCGCCGGTGGCAATATTGGAATCTGTTGTATTATTATTATAAGATAAGGTTGCCTTATTATAAAATGTTGCCATAAATACCTCCTTCTTCAGATACTTCTCACACTACATTATATGAATCCCTTCGCGAATCGGTGCCTGATGGACGGCTCATATGCCGCCTTACAAAAACAGGCCGGCGCTGCCGCTCTCGGCATAACTATGTTCCTGAAAAAGTTGCCTTTGCAAATCTTCTTATTGTATAATTGTAAGAAATCCGTAAGATTTATGACAGGATTTCCGTAAGAATTCAGGCTTAGGATACATACAGGCTTAAGAAAATCTGTGTAAATCAAAATATCTGCACAGATTTTGTATTCGGACATTAAGGAGAACAGACATGAGAGAATGTGTACTGGTCGCAGATGACGACAGAGAAATCGTAAAAGCGATTGCAATTTTACTCGAACAGGAGGGATATCAGGTATTAAAAGCATATGACGGCATGCAGGCACTGGATCTTCTGGTTTCAAACTCCGTCCAGCTTGTCTTAATCGACGTTATGATGCCAAAACTGGATGGGCTCTCCGCCGTTATGAAAATCAGAGAACGTCAAAATATCCCGATCATTGTCTTAAGCGCAAAAAGTGAGGAAACAGATAAAATTTTGGGCCTTTCGATGGGCGCCGACGACTATGTGGCAAAGCCGTACAATCCAAAAGAACTTGCCGCGCGCGTGAAAAGCCATCTGCGCCGCTATATGCGCCTTGGAGATATCAATGCAGGTTCCGCCGGAGAAATCAAAAATGGACGGCTCATATGGAATACGAAAGAGCGCATTCTGTATGCAGACGGAGAACCGATACGACTGACCGCAACGGAGACAAAGATCATTGACCTTCTGATGAGAAACACAGGCAGGATATTTCCTGCGGAAGAGATTTACCGGCGCGTATGGGAGGAGGACAGCTTTTCGCCGGAAAATACAGTTATGGTACACATTCGGCGCATCCGCGAAAAAATCGAACTTAATCCGAAAGAGCCAGAATATTTAAAGGTGGTGTGGGGAATTGGATACAAAATGGAAAAAA
>CAMUHN010000042.1 GCA_947088675.1 uncultured Roseburia sp. | reverse complement strand
TTTTGGACTTACGTTAGCTTTGCTATGCTCTAAAACATCCATATTTATGCACAACCCCTACTAACCGCCAAATCTCACATTTCTATTTAAGTGTTTTGCTCATCTCTATGATATTTTATTACTACAAATAACAATATGTTTTGTTCAGTGTAACACTATTTTTACAATTATGCAACAATTACTATTATTTTTTTCTGCTTTCTATCTATTATACTTTTTCTACTATTTCTCGAACAGCTATCATAAACCTTTTTCGTCCCATCTCTGCTGTCTCTCCTTTATTCCACCTCCACACGTATTCTCTCTATCAGGCTTCCGTTCTTTTGCAGTACATGATAAGTTGACAGCAGAACTGCAATACATACTGCCAGTAATAAAACGGCTACACCCGAAAACGGGTTCGTCGGAAACCAAAAATCCGCCCTCATATGGTTCATCGTCTGATATACGCTATATGTGATTCCAAGTCCTGCTTTTAATGTCAGAAACAGCACTCCTGCTGCGTACAGTATTCCTTTCAATACAAGAATTTTCTGACCTGACATTCTGTCATTCCCGCACTTTCTATAATGGAAATTTCCTTACGTCGATTCTGCATACTGCCAACGGAAGTATTCACATAATTCATAAGACCGATAATAATCAGGATGAATGCAATTCCAAGCCCGACTGCCATCATATGTCCCTGTGCCTTTTTCACAAGAGCCGCCTGTTCTATTTTCGAATCCCTGCTTTCAATATAATCGGTTCATTTACAAAATTCGCAACCGCCTGATCAATCACAAGCAGCGCAGCCAGATATCCAAGCAGCGCAGTATAATCATCCATATCTGTCAATCCTGCAATTTCAAAAGAACGCTCATGAACCGTATTCGCATATTCTGCACAACGAATTGTCTTTCCTGTCAGCTCACTGTCCTTTTAACCCAAACAAACCGTTTCGATACAGAATACAGGTTCTCCATTTAAAAATGCTTTTTCATCGACAGGGTGCTCCAAAGCTGCATTCAATGCACGAAAATCTGTTTTCGTAATTCCCACTAACGAAGTCGCAAAGTTTTTCGGATTTTCTTTGTACTCCTCAATATCATCTTCATAAGGAAAATCCATTCAGGTTTCATAAAACTCCCGCATCCACACATTCGCTACTTCAGGTTCCCATGGCGCCACCGTCGGTACACAACTTACAGGAAACACCTCCGCTACTCTTTCCGTTTTTTCTATTTTCTCCAGGATTTCATTCGTCAGAATCTGCTTTATCCCCTTAAGCTGCTGTCCGGTTTCTTATTTCTCTGCAAAAACATTCTGAATTGTACCATTGCACATCACCATATCGAGCCCCTATAATTCATATACAAATTCTCTCGCCGGCTGCGTATGAAGCAAAGTCACAAAGCAAACAAACATAGAAAGGCTGGCTGTCAGCGATACCATTGTGATACATATTTTTACTTATTCCGCTTCAGCTGCTGCGCCGCCATCCGCCGAAGCATATTTCCATTTCCCGTCCTACGGCTTTCCGAATGAAACGATACCTGAATTTTTCCTGTCATTCCAATAGTCTGCAAAAGCCCGTAATACCTGATATTGCCCGCTACAGTCCCAAAAATATTTCCGCCGCATTTGCATATTCATAAACATAAAACAATCGTTGCGATTTCTTCAAATCATTCCATAATACTTCATCTGCATACAGCAGACCGATACCCGGCGTCTGATCCATCGCAGTCTCTTTAACTGTTCCGGCAAACGTTAAAATTCCATACTGTTCTACCTCTTCATCCTTTTCCAAAATCTCTTTCTGTTCCTCTGTCAACCCATACATAATTGCATCAAAATCGGCGCCATTCAGGCGGATATTCTGTAACTTCTGCATTTATAAATATGCTCCGCCTACCAAAAAACACCAAACTGCAAAAAGGACGACAGTATTACTGCAACTGTCATCGTTATACTGCGCCTACAGTTGCTCCTTATATTTCTTTTCTCCATTCGTTTAATTGTCTCTCGATTGTTGTTTTTAAGCATACAAATCATTTCCTCTCACAATCTTCCCGTCCTCAATTCTGACAATTCTGTCCGCCATCTGTGCAATATCATTATCATAGGTAATGAAGACAATTGTCTGTCCAAACTGCTTCGCAACAATTTTTAAAAGTTCCGCGCGATATCTGCAGGGAATACGATATTGCCCATTCCCTGTTTGACAAATGGGTAAAACAGGCGGCGCTGATCTTAGGACGAATGGAAATGTGAGAAGCAAACGCACACAAGTACCCCGTATCAGCAATGTGCCGCGTCCTGCAGGTAAACAGAAGCACTTATTATTATGAAGCAAAACAGACGCCGGATGGATCGGGGCTGGCATCTGAAATCAAAGAGATCTTTCGAGCAGGCCGCAATAATTACGGTACGCACAAAAAATTAAAAAGGAGCTGATGAAAACAGGGAAACAGGTATCCAGACGCCGGATTGGACGGATCATGAAGCGGGCGGGACTGGTTTCCGATTACACAACCGCGCAGTTTAAACCACAATAAGACACCTGTAACGAATCAAAAACGGAAAATATCCAAAACCGGCAGATTGACCAGCGCGCCCCCGTTCTACCCTGGCAGACTATCCCTCAGACACAACACTCCCCACCCGATCTGCGGGTTGGGATACTCCTGCAAAATGGGCAGATGCCTTGCCCCCCTTATCAGGTATGCTTTCACTTTCTCCCCATACAAATACGTATCATTCTCATTCACGATTCCCCACTGCATCAAAAGCGCCGTACTCCCACTGACAAACGGGGTAGCCATCGACGTTCCGGTACGGGAAGCATATCCGCCGCCGGGAGCGCAGGAAATAATACCTACGCCTGGCGCAGCAAGGTCCGGTTTGATCTGATCCGTCTGTCTGGTAAAGCCGCGGCCGGAGAAAGACACAGGCTGGTTGTAACGTGCATCGTACGCCCCGACCGTAATGACTTTGGATGCAGTTGACGGTATCGTCAGCGTCGTATTTTCGGTCGGATACAAAAAACCGGTACCGTTATTTAAAATGCCGCCTCCCGGCAGCCACATATCGTAATTTCCCTGAATAATGCGCTGCGATGTCAGCTGAACTTCCCAGATACCGCCGTCAATAAAATCTGTCACCGGCAGAAAATCAAAGAATATTTCCTGATAAGAACTGTAAGGTGTCGGGCTGCCGTAGTAACACAATAACTCTGTCTCTCCGACACGATAGCGAAACGGCCCCTGTTCCGGCAGCACAGGACCGATACGCCGCCCGTCCGGCGCAATCAATGAGACAGTAAATTCATCTGCGTATGATTTCCAAAGCTGCAGATTCAATCCTGTCTCATAATTGCTGACTGCAATCTGGACAATGTCCTCTTTTCCTTCGTCCAGTACGCCGGAAGTATGGCCGGCAGATGCTCCCTCGTTGCCACTGCCCACGATAATCGAAACACGCCCGTAATTTGCCATATCATCCAGATATGTCTCCAGCAGCGAATTGCCCGAATGGCTTCCGTAATTATTTCCAAAGCTTAAATTGAGTACAAGCGGCTTCCCTTCCTCCGACGCTTTTTTGATGCTGTAATCAACCGCCTGCATCAACTCCGTTGTTCTGGGGAATCCCCCCTCCCGGGGCGTTCCAAGCTTTACAATAAGCAGTTCACTTTCATAAGCGATCCCGCGGTAACGTCCTTCGGAGGCTCTTCCGTTTCCTGCCGCAATCCCCGCAACATGCGTCCCATGCCCGGATAAATCCCTGCTCGGACAGACATGAAAACGCTCCTGCTCAGTCTGCCTGCTCAAAGCCTCATCAATTACTGTACGGTTAAACTCTGTTCCCAGTACGAACCCCCGCGGCGCACCGAGATAATCATTCTCTTTCCCGCTGCTATTGTCCGCTACGGAACCGGCAGGTATTGTCTGATCCCACAATGCCAGTATGCGTGTCGTGCCGTTTGCGTTTCGAAAATCAGGATGAGCATAGTCAATGCCGGAATCAATGACTGCGACCAGAACTCCGCTTCCGTTGAGCACCCCGGTACCAACCGCACTGCCCGGCGTCTGAAGCGAATTGATACAGGAAGCGCTTTTCCCCTGGTTTACCGCAAAGAACAGACTTTTCGGCTTTTCCATATATTCAACTTCAGGCAGCGCAGCCACCTGTTCCACAATCGACTCCGGCAAAACTAGAATCATATATTCATTACTTAAATTCGTGATTTGTATCACATCCGCGTCATCCGGAAAACGTTCTGCAAGCGCTCGCTGCATCTGACCGGCATCCCCGCTGAATTTAATGACAACTTCCCAGGTACGCTCTGCGGCATTGTATCCCTCTTCCAGCTCCAGAGACTTTTCCAGTTCCTCCGGCGTTGCCAGAAGAGCAAGATTTAACAGATTCTCTATTTTTTCATTTTCCATTGCAATTACGCCTATATTCGGTATTACTGCTATTATATGAAAAAAATATTTTTTGACCACGTATTCTAATCCAGCGGACAGGTAATCTCAAACATCTCCTCACAGGCAAGATGAAGTAATTTTGCCTGCTTTGTATCCGCCAGTTTATAGTAAATTTCTTTTCCGTCTCTCCTGCCGACAATCAGTCCGTCTTTGCGCAGCAGCTTTAAATGATGAGACACCGCGGGATCGCTCATTTCCATTGCCGCTGCAATATTGCTGACGCATTCCTCGCAGTGGCAGAGAAGCCAGAAAATACGGAGCCGCGTACCGTCGCTGACCTGTTTAAAAACTTCTGCCACCTGTGCGCATTCCTCCTGCTGCGGCATCTGATCGAGAACCTTCGCAATATTCTGCCCATGATCATGCGGAAGTTTTATTGCCGCCATAGTTTCACCCAACTTTCTTGTCAATTAATTTTTTAATGTCCTTGTTGCATTTAATACGGCAAGTATCATAACGCCTACATCGGCAAAAATCGCCCACCACATACTTACAAATCCAATTGCTCCAAGACCCAGACAGGCAAATTTAACAACCAGTGCGAACACAATGTTCTGATGAACGATGCGAAGCGTTTTGCCGGAAATTTTCATCGCGGTTGCTATTTTCGCAGGATCGTCATCCATCAGAACAATATCTGCGGCTTCAATTGCAGCGTCTGAACCAAGCGCCCCCATGGCAATTCCAAGATCCGCTCTTGAGAGCACGGGCGCATCATTGATACCGTCACCGACAAACACGAGCTTTTCCTTAGGCCCCTTTGTCTCCAGCAGCTTTTCTACCTCTGCAACCTTATCGGCCGGCAGCAGTTCGCTTTTTACAACGTCGACGCCAAGCTCTGCCGCTACGGCGTCCGCTACCTCTTTTGAATCCCCGGTGAGCATGATAACCTGTCTGACCCCCGCTTCTTTCAGACCTGTGACCGCCTCTTTCGCATTCGGCTTGATGACATCTGAAATCAGAATATAGCCGGCATATTTTCCGCCAATCGTCACATGCACCTGTGTCCCTGTCTGCTTTGGCATTTCAAACGGTATATTCAGCTTTCGCATCAGCTTTGCATTGCCCACAGCTACTGTTTTTTTGTTCACCGAAGCAAGCACGCCGCATCCGCCGACCTCCTCCACACAGGAAACAACGGATGAATCAATCTCTCCGACTCCGGCAGCGGCATCCGATGTAAGATATGCGCGCTTTATACTCTTACTGATCGGATGATCAGAATAACTTTCGGCATAAGCTGCCGCTTCCAAAAGCTCCTCCTTTGAAAAGCCTTTTGACGGCTGAATCTGCGCTACCTCAAAGACACCTTTCGTCAGCGTTCCAGTCTTGTCGCAGACGACATATTTCGCCTGTGAAAGCGCTTCCAGATAATTGGATCCTTTAACCAGTATCCCTTTGGCGCTCGCACCGCCGATTCCGCCGAAAAAACTGAGCGGAATGGAAATTACAAGTGCGCACGGGCAGCTGATGACAAGCGTTGTCAACGCTCTCGTCACCCAGACCTGCCAATTTGCCGGGTGTCCCATGATCATACGGAGAATCGGCGGCAGTACAGCCAGCGCCAGTGCTCCAAAACACACAAACGGCGTATAATATTTCGCAAATCTTGTGATAAAATTTTCTGACCTGGATTTTTTCATACTGGAATTTTCAACCAGATCAAGAATTTTGGATACTGTCGACTCGCCAAACTCTTTTGTTGTTCTGACACGCAGCACACCGGACATATTGACACATCCGCTGATCACATCGTCTCCTTCCGTCACCTCCCTTGGAAGGCTCTCTCCGGTGAGCGCGCTTGTATTCAGCGTAGAATTTCCTTCTGCGACAACTCCGTCAATCGGAATTTTTTCACCGGGCTTTACAAGGATCACCGTACCGGCAGGCACCTCATCCGGATCCATCTGTATCACTTTTCCGTCCTGCTCCACATTGGCAAAATCCGGACGTATATCCATCAGATCGGTAATATTTTTTCGACTCTTTCCAACTGCATAACTCTGAAAAAGTTCTCCCACCTGATAAAACAGCATAACGGCCGTACCTTCAATATACTCTCCCAAAACAAACGCCCCCACGGTTGCAAGCGCCATCAGAAAATTTTCATCAAAAACCTCCCCGTGAAAAATACCAAGTACGGCTTTTCGCAGAATATCATACCCAATAATCAGATATGGGATCAGATACAGTCCAAATCTTAAATAAGGACTGGAAATGGGGATCACACAGAACAATACAGCTAATATGGCAGATACGCAAATTCTGATCAGGACTTTTTTCTGTTTTCTGGTCATACCTGCTTCCCCCGCTACTGAAAAATCTCACAGTCCGGCTCCACCTTTTTACAGGCCTTTGCCACGTTTTTCATAACTGCGCTGATGTCCGCTCCCTCTTCGAACGTAATCTCCATTTTCTGCGCCATAAAAGAAACGACTGCATCTTTCACACCCGCTGTCTTCTTTGCCGCTTCTTCCATCTTGTTTGCACATGCCGCACAATCCACTTCAATCTTATATTTCTTTTTCATATTTCCCTCTTTTCTGTGCCGCTTTTTGTATATTGCATTTGCGCATGCGGCACGGACGCAAATCCCAGTGCATTCTGCCCTTATGATTCCGTTCAGCGAGAATCATAAATATTTCCCGGAAAAGCGGCCTGCCTTTTCCGGAAATCCGGCACTCAATTGCCTGCATTCATTTAAACACTTATTTAAATGTTTGTCAATACATTTTATCGGGAAACAGATATTTTTTTTGATTCAGAAGGACGCACTGTATTGAATCAAAAGCAGCTCGACTGCCATACGGTCGTTCATGCGCCCCGTTTTCACGGCCTCCTCCAAATCTGCGCTCTCCAAAAGCGCCTCCTTTAAGACAGATACGGAAAATCCTTTTGCCTGGGCTAAATGCCTGCGCAGTGCAAATTCCGGAACGCCCGCATTTTTCGCCATTGTATGGTTGTCCATCCCCTTTGAGGACATATCTTTAACATGAAGCAGAATACGAAACTGACGCGTAATCAGATACAGAATACGCATGGGCGGTTCCTTTAAGATCAGCAAATCATAATAGAGATTCAGCGCTTTTCTCTGGTTTTGTTCGACAATCGCATTGACCATATCAAAAATTTTATTCTCCGTCTGCTCGGTTGTAATCGCGCAGACATCCTCTTCCTCCACCAGATCTTTATCCATGCAGTAACATATCAGCTTTTCCATCTCTTTATCCATATGCTCCATATCGGTTCCCGTTCTTGCCAGGAAAAGACGCAGTACCTCCGGCTTCATCGTTTTACCGGCATCTTTGAACCGTTTTGTAATCCAGCGCAGGAGCATCTCGTCTTTCGGCGTTGGAAACTCGGCAATCCTGCCCTGTTTTTTAACTGCTTTATATCCCTTTGTGCGCTTGTCAATCTCCTCCTCTGCAAAAATAAAAAACGTCGTTTCCGGTACTTTCATCAGATAGTCGGCCATCTCTTCACATGATTTTTTAAAAAACCCGCTGTCCTCCACCAGGATCACCCGTCGCTCTGCAAAAAACGGCAATGTCTCGGCAAGTCCGATTACTTCTTTCAGATTGATGTCATTTCCCTGAAAAACAGAAAAATTCATACCGTCATTCTCCCCGCCGGTAAGCGCATCTTTCAATTTATTCCGATACTGCCTTACCAGATACCGTTCCTCGCCGCAGAGCAGATAAATCTGTGAAAAATTGCCGGATTTGATATCTTCATCTATAATATTTGCCATGCCTGCCTCCCATTTTCACTCATTCTGTATCAGTATACCACAGGAAAACAGGAAACATCAAGCGGCTGTAAAAAGGAACGGACCAGGATCTTATCCTTTTTTCTGACCAGCGTGACCTGTCCGGCCTCCATCGTACAAAAAACCCGGCTTCCCGCTTCCTGCATATGTGCCACTGCATTCTTGCCGGGATGACCGTAACGATTCTTTTTTGCGCAGGACACCCCGGTCACTGCAGGCGACAAAACAGAAAGAAATTCCGAACTGTTTGAACCATCCGATCCGTGATGTCCTGCCTTGTAAAATTCCACCTGTTTTGGCAGCGTCTGCGCAAGCAGACGCTCCTCCTCACTGTTTCCGATATCCCCGGTAAAAACGGCGGAAAAACCGTTTTCCTCATACCAAAGGCAAAGGGAATCGCCGTTTCGCTCTCCCGACGGCCAATCCGGAAACAATGCATAAACGGCCGCGTTTCCAATATGCAAAACATCCCCCTGTTCCATATACATAATCTCTGCCCCGGCATCGTGCGCCAGCGAACGCAATTCAAGGAATGCATCGTCCTTTAATATGCCGCGATAAAATACAAGATGCGAAATTGGATACCTCATCGCAAGCAGTTCCTTCAGACCGGAAATATGATCAGTATCAACATGGGAGACAAACCAATAATCGATATTTGCCGCGCCCTTTGCCTTTAAAAACGGCAGGATATGATATTCTCCAACCTTTTTTATATTGCTGCTCCCTCCGTCTATAAAAAGGCGATAGCCGTCCTCCGACCGGATATATACGGCATCTCCCTGTCCGACATCCAAAAGATCCACTTCTGCGCTGACCTTACCGGGAAAAAATAAAAAGACAAGCAAAACGATTCCCGCCAGCATATCCTTTCCAAAATCCGTATATCGGCAACATGTCCTATCGCATTTCTCCTGCTGCCCGTTCTCCCGCTTCTTCCATCGCCAGATTCGTAACTGGTTCCATAGAAGGAGTATGACAAAATAACAAAACATTCGAAACACCGACGGCTTTCCGGTAATCAGCACGGCGTCAGGCAGCCCTGCACAAAATCGACATGTCTGAAAAAAGACAGTCAATATCAGATGGCATGGTTTTAGCAGCACATTGGCCGCAAATCCCCAAACCAGACCCACAGCGCCGCCCGCAATGCCAAACAGCAGCAATGGCGGCAGCAACGGCAGCAGCAAAAGATTTATCAGTACAGCGTAGACAGGCGCCTCAAAATAATACCACGCCGCAAACGGCAGCGTTGTAAGCTGAATCGCAAACCCGTGAAACAATTTTTCCGGAACGCCCTCTTTTGCGCTGTATACTTTGATTCCTACAACCCCAAGCACCGCAGAAAGTGAAAATACAAACCCCGCATAACAGAGGAGAAACGGCTGCTTCCATAAAAGGAACAGGGCAACAGCGCCAAGGGAATTTAAAGAATCATAACTTCGTCCAATGGCCTGCGCTGCCACAGACAGCAAAAACATTCCCGCGGCTCGCTGAACGGATACCCCCATGCCTGTCATCTGCGCATAGCTGCATACCAGAAAGCCAGCCGCAAGACCGGAAATTACAAAGCCCGCCCGTTTCTTTCGAAGCAGCCGGTATGCAGACATTCCGATCACTGTGAGATGAAGACCGGAGATTGTAAGCGCATGCAAAATCCCGGCGCTCTGATACAGTTTCTTCACCTCGCCGTCCAAAAACGATTTGTCTCCAAGCAGCATCGTTGTCATAACTCCGGCATCTTTCGGATTTAAACATGCCCGATAGACAGCAGAAATTCTTGAAGAAAGCTCTGTTAACGCTATCCTGAAACGATTCTCTCTTCCTCTTACTGCTAAAATTCCGGCATCCTCCACTTTAAAATAGATCTGTCTTGCATGATAATATGATTTCTCATCAAAACCACCCTCGTTGACTGCCGGCTTCCATAATTTAATTTTTCCCTCTAATACAATGATTTCACCGACCTGACCCGCGTCGGCATTCGAGCAGGCAACCACACTGCGGCATTCATCTGCAAGAGCGCCCGATTCATTCAGATTCTTCCTCATCCGGGAAGAAGACAGATAATAGATATACTGATTATTTTTATATTCTTTCGCCGTAAGTTTTCCCAAAACCCTGATTTCCATGCCATCCTGCATTCCGCTCAGACAGTGATCGCGAATCTGCGCTTCTTTCTCATAACGCCATCCTCCGAGTATCTGCATCACGGCAATCAGCAAAATCCGAAATGCCGCTTTCCTGTTTTGACTGACATGAAATCCCCAAAAATATACGCCGGCAAAACAAAGCAGACTGGCCAACATCAGGAAAAACCAATCTGCCCTCCCTGCCGACACACTAAAAATTCCAAAAAGAAAACCTGCGGCCATCCCTAAAAATGGCCTGCGTATCAAATTATTTCCTCCCTGTTACTTCGTTACAACACAATCCAAATTTCTCTCATACATATTTGACAACTTAAATGTGTCGCGGTAAACGCCGCCTGTATCTCCATTGATCGAAATCTGTACTTTGCTGATAGAAGGCAGCTCTGTCAGCGAATTTACAATGGAATAGATGACGATAGATTCGTTGATCTTGTAATCCTGATTTTTAAATGTCTCGTCTAAATTGACATAACAGACGCCATCCGCCACAGAAACAGTGACCAGTCTTGTCCCGCTTGGCAGCGCAGACTTTTCTCCGTCTTTATGCGGGCCTTCCAGCAGCTGCTCCATTACCAGCTTTTCCAATGATATATTACTGCTATAATAGACATCATCCCTGACTTCTCTGACAAGAGCGTCGCCTGATTCATTTGAAAAATAAAGCGTCAGAGCCGTATTCTGAATCGAATTAATCTGCTCTCCCGGATTTTCAATAAAACTTTCGCTGTTCATCGTTCCGATAATATCTCCGTCTGCATCTGCCAGCGGAATATCCCCAATATAAAAAGAAACGCAGTCAACCGCCGCAAGCTGTGTCATCGTGCGCACGATTGCAGCACGGCAGAGCACCTCCTGCACAGGATCCAGCTTTGCATAATCCGCATTAAAACGTATGGTAAGAAGAACATCATCCAGTGAATAACTGATGATCTCCACACCGGCGGGGATCGGCTTCGTATATTCTACATTTTCAGAATCTTTCGCCAATATACCCAAAAATTCTGCAATCAGAGCGCCGGTATCCGATGCCACCGGCTCATACGGCACTTTGACCAGTTTCGTCTTCTCTTTATTCAGATATTCCACATGATAAACGCTCTCTTCCTTTGACCTGCCGCAGCCCGTCAGAATAAATACAAAACATATGGCACAAAACAAACAGACGCCTGTTTTTTTTCTGTTCCTCATATCTGCCCCCATGCTGTCACAAAATATATTTTAACGGGATACGCACAGTAAATATCGTGCCCTCCCCCTCCGTGCTGAAAACCTTGACTGCGCCACGGTGCATCAGGATAGCGCTTCTCGTAATGGCAAGTCCAAGTCCCGTACCGCCGATCTCTCTGGAATGCGATTTATCCACACGATAGAACCTTTCATAAATATGTTCCAGGGAATCCTCCGGTATCCCGATCCCGGAATCCTCGACTTTCAGATAAAAATACTGATGATCTGCATTTAATGAAACGTGAACCCAGCCATCTTTCTTGTTGTACTTGATCCCGTTTTCTATCAGATTGGTAATCGCTATCGTAATTTTTACTTCATCCACCTCCGCAGTAACCGGGCGGAAGCTTTCGAGTACAAGTTCAATATCCTGTTTTTTGGCAATCGGCTGCAGCCGCTTTAAAATCTGTTCCAGCAATTCATTGATATTGACATTGGAAATATTAAGATCTCCTGCCGATTTGTCCATCTTCACCAGCGATAACAAATCATTAATTATCTTTGTCTCACGCTCAACCTCATTTCCGATATCAGCCATAAATTCCTTGTAGAGTTCAACCGGCGCATCCCCCATACTGTTGATCGAATCCGCAAGCACTTTCATGGAAGTTAACGGCGTTTTTAATTCATGGGAAACATTGGACACAAATTCCTGCCTGGATTCGTCCAGCACTTTCATACGCCCAAGCAGCCGGTTAAACGTATCGCAGATTTTCGCAGTCTCCGTATAATCATTGACATTTAATTCATCTTCCCCGTAACCCGCCTGAATTTCCTCAATTTTACCCGCCATTTTATGAAGAGGATGAACAAGACGCAGCGCAGATAAAATTCCCGTCACAAGTACGGCAAAGACAGCAATCAATTCCATAACTGTCGCATTTCTTCTTAAATACTGCTCGTTCAGGCTGATTCCGTCCGTCGATACACTGACCAGCATAACGCCGGCAACTTCCGGCTGCTCCTCTGTTTCATCCTGCAGCGGTTCACACAACGGCAATGCAAGTTCAATATAACGGTTCTGCTTATCATATTTTGTAATTTCTTCTCCGTAAAAGCTTTTAATCACTTCTTCGGAAATAATGGTTTTATGCTCGTCCAGCTTATAGGTATCCTTTAAGATGCGAAAACTCCCATCAATAATCATAATACGTCCGTCATAAATTGTGGAAAGCTGCTCCAGCTGCGCATTAATTTGTGGAGAATCCGGCTGATTCAGATAATCATTAGAAATGATCTGGTTCCCGAGAATTTTCGCATGACTGGAAATCTCGCTTGACCGAAGTGAAATTGCCCTTTTTTCGTAGGAATTGAGCATCCCAAAACACAGCAGGATGCCCGGTATAATCCCAAAAAGGGCAAATAACAGCATCAGCCTGAAATTCAGGCTTTTAAAATAATCCGTAATATACTTCAATTTTGACATTTCTTACCTCAGGAATTCTGTGCGTAATAATATCCGACGCCCCACTTGGTAAGAACATACCTTGGCTCGCTCGGATTTGCCTCTATTTTTTCACGAAGACGGCGCACATGCACATCCACAGTACGGACATCGCCCGGATATTCGTAACCCCACACAAGATTTAAAAGATTTTCCCTGCTGTAGACTTTATTCGGATTGTTTACCAGAAGCTCCAGCAGGTCAAATTCCTTTGCCGTTAAATTGACCTCTTTTCCGAGAATAAACAAACGCCTGCTCTCACAGTCCAGTTGAAAATCTCCTGTCTCAATACGCCTTGATTTTTCCGGTCCCTGCTGCTTTCCGGCAGTGCGCCGCATAATCGCTTTGATCCTTGCTTTCACTTCAAGAATATTAAACGGTTTTGTAATATAATCATCCGCTCCGTATTCAAGACCAAGGATCTTATCCATATCGTCGCCTTTTGCTGTCAGCATGACGATCGGCATACTGGAAAATTCCCGGATCTGCTGGCATACTGCAAACCCGTCTAATTTTGGCAGCATAATATCCAGCAAAATCATATCGTATGCGTTCTCCTGTGCCAGTTTTAACGCCTCTTCCCCGTCATATGCACAGTCGACTTCCATTCCGTCCTGCTCCAGACTAAAACGGATTCCTTTTACAATTAATTTTTCGTCATCTACAACAAGAACCTTTTTTGCCATTGATCTCTCACCTCACCGTAACACTGTCTTTCAAACGGTTATAGACACCCTCCTTGATACCGTCCACTTTCATAATCTCCTCAACGGAAGAAAATCCGCCCTTTGCTTCCCGGTAGGCAATAATGCTCTTCGCTTTTGCCTCTCCAATCCCCGGCAGCGCCATAAGCTGCGTTACATCAGCCGTATTTAAATCAAGCTTCCCGTCTGCACAGGCCGCTTCTTTCTCTTTCGTCTGCTCCGATTCACTGATCGACGGAATCCGTATCATCATTCCGTCGAAAACAGGCTCCGCCTGATTCACCGTATCAGCCGCCTCCTCCGTCATTCCGCCGGCAAGTGCCACTGCCTCATAGATCCTGCTTCCAGCCCCAAGGCAATAGACTCCCGGATTTTGTACGCTTCCGCAGACGTAAACAAAACACTCCGCCGCTGTATCTTCCGGCCTGGCTGCGTTTTTCTCCGGCTCCGTATTTTCGGCCGGAATCTGATGATTCTGCTCCGTAACCTGCTGCATCGTCTCCAGATATGCGTCCGTTTTTTCTCCGCAGCCAGCCATACACACAAGCAGGAAGCAGATCACGATGATTATTCTTTTTTGTGTCATTTACATGCTCCTTTTTTTTCAAAGGAGTCCTCAATGTCCGATATCTTATTGTAGCGAAAATAAGATCTTATGGCAAGTGCCTGTTAAAAATATTTATGAATTGTTTCTTTCAGGCCGATCCAGAAATCTTTTGCCTCTCTTGAGTCAGGCGCCAAAACGGCATTCTCATAAGATTCATACGCCAGCACATCCGCCGTATCCAATTCCTGCGGTCGAAAAACCGAATATGTTCCGGCATATTCCTTTAGCAGTCTCGCCTCTTCCGACGTAACAAAAACTGCAAAATCAGCTGCAATTTCCTTTTTTTCTGAAAACGGATTGACTACAATAAGATCTGTCGTGGCACAGGTGCGCGCCGCAAGGCTTTCATTCAAATTGGGGATCTGCATCAGGGAATAGTCATAATCCTTGAGATACTGCAGATCCTTTGTATCAATAATCGCACACAAAGTTTTGCCTGCCAGAAAATGCTCAATGACACTCTCCCTGGTAACAGTATTGGCATCAATAGAGAAAGATGCCAGAATCTGTTCAAAATAGAGCAGATCCTGTTCATACAGGTCCTGTTCATAAACAACCTCCAGCGACTGATCCTCTTTTGACTCAAAAGAGACGCTGTTTGAGATAAAAGGGAAATCGTAAAACGGATCATTTACGTTCCATTCCAGCAAAAACTCCACATGCTCCGGCGGTTCATTTTCATCCGAATAATCAATAATCGCCTGAAGCGATTTTGGCTCTTCGGCAAAATAGCCGTTTTGATAAACAAATACGCAGCTGTTAAACGACAACGGATACCCGTATACTTTGTCTTTATACGAAGAAGCCAGCAGCGCCTGGCCGACGGCATTCTCATAAACCGCTTTATTTTTGTTCTCCTCCGCAAGCCCGTACAGATATGCTTCTTCCAGACAGTCTCCCCCAAGCAGATACGCATCCGGAAAACTGCCTCCTTTCATTGTGGCATCATAGATCTCCCCGATATAGTCAAGTGAATCCGTACAGACAGGCTGCACTTTCACCTGTGTTTTTGCATAGTAATCTTCTGCTGCCTGTTCAAAACAGGTCTGATAAGAATTGTCCTCATACCAGAACAACAAATCTGTCTGCGCCCTTTCGTATCCCTCGCTGCCGTTCTCTGCCGGATAATCCGTTTCTGTATTATATGCAGCATCGCCGCTGTCTGCCAATGCATGTTTCGGCACAAAAACTGCAGCGGCAACAAGCAGTGCTGCTCCAACGCCGACCAAAACGACGGCGGCTTTTGTATCCTTTTGAATCATATTACTCCTCGTCTAATACACGCTTCAGCTTCTCTACCATCTCATCCACATGTTCTTTTTCAATAATAAGCGGCGGTACAAGTCGAATGACATTGCCTCCTGCCGTGATTACGACAAGCCCCTGTTCCAATGCCGCAGCCGCAATTTTCGCGACCGGTTTTTCACAGACAATCCCCTGCATCAGGCCCATCCCTCTTCTCTCTTTCAAAAAGTCATAAGAGGCAACCAGCTGATTCAGCTTTTGCTCCAGATATGCGGCAATCGTTTTCACATGCTCCGTAATGCGGTCGCGCTCCATCATTTCCAGTACTTTGTCGACCGCTGCTCCGATAAACGGATTTCCCCCGTACGTCGTACCGTGATCACCCGGCGCAAGAGATTTTTGCGCCGTTTTCTCCGTCATCAGAAATGCACCGACCGGAACGCCGCAGCCAAGCGCTTTCGCTGCAGCCATAATATCCGGCTTTATGCCGTAATGCTGCCAGGCAAACATCTCGCCTGTTCGCCCCATACCGCACTGCACTTCGTCTAAAATCAACAGAATGTCTTTCTCATCGCAGAGTCTGCGTACACCCTGCATAAATTCGTCGGACGCCGGATAGATTCCGCCCTCGCCCTGTACCGTCTCGAAAAGAATGGCACAGGTTCTGTCTGTCACAAGCTTTCTGACACTGTCCAGCGAATTAAATTCAGCAAATTTTACGCCGTCCATCAACGGAAGAAACGGTTCTCTGTAGTGCTCGTTACCGGTTACAGACAATGCGCCGACCGTTCTGCCGTGGAATGAATTTTTCATCGCAATCAATTCATGTCCCGCATGTCCGTCTCTTGTATACGCATATTTTTTTGCAGCTTTCATCGCTCCCTCAATTGCCTCCGCCCCGCTGTTCGTAAAAAAAACGCGGTCCATTCCGGATGCCTTTTTAAGACGCGCCGCGGCCCGGATCGTCGGAACATTATAAAACAGGTTCGATGTATGTGTGATCTTATCTATCTGCTCTTTTAAACATTCGGTATATTCTTCATTCTGATAACCAAATGCACAGACCGCGATACCCGCCGCAAAGTCCAGATATTTTTTTCCGTCCACATCATACAGATATACGCCTTTCCCATGATCAAACACAACCGGGAAACGGTTGTAAGTATGAACAATACTCTCCTCCGCCTCTTTGATATATTCCTCTTTATTCATGATAGAATCTCGTCTCCTTATCTCCCAGGATTGCTGTCCCAATTCCTTTGTTTGTAAATATTTCCAGCAGCAGGCAGTGCGCGATACGGCCGTCTAAGATATGCACTCTTGAAACGCCGTTTTCTATCGCGTCAATACAGTTATTTAATTTCGGCAGCATACCGCCGCCGACAAAACCATCCTGAATCAGTTTCGAGGCTTCCGACACTGTCAGCTCCGAGATCAGCGAACTCTTATCGCCAGTATCCTGATACACACCCTCAATATCGGTCAGAAATGCAAGTTTCTCGGCGGACACGGCCCTTGCAATCGCACAGGCTGCATCATCGGCGTTAATATTGTAGCTTTGATACCGATCATCCATACCGATCGGACAGACAATCGGAAGAAAATCCTTTTCCAGCAGATCATAGAGAATCTTTGGATTCACTCTCGTAATTTCACCGACAAAACCGATATCTTCCCCGTTTGCATATTTCTTTTTTACCGAAAGAAGTCCGCCGTCTTTCCCGCTGATACCGACGGCATTCACACCGAGTTCCTGCACCAGCTTTACCAGCGATTTGTTTACTTTATTTAAGACCATCTCTGCGATTTCCATCGTCGCCTCGTCAGTTTTTCTCAACCCGCCCACAAAGACCGGTTCCATTCCCGATTTTGCCACCCAGCGGCTGATCTCCTTGCCGCCGCCATGCACAATGATCGGTTTAAACCCGACGAGTTTTAAAAGCGTCACATCCTGAATCACATGTTTTTTCAGTTCCTCGTCGGCCATAGCGCTGCCGCCGTACTTTACAACAATGATCTTTCGATTAAACCGCTGGATATAGGGAAGCGCTTCAATCAGCACTTCCGCTTTCTGCAAGATATCTTTCATATTCTGTTCTTCCATGAAACCAATCCTTCCTTTTTCGTATATCAAATCTTTTCTTCCGACGCCATGACCGCAAAATGCCAGAGGGACTCCGGCGCGCGTTTTTTAAGATGTGTTTTTCGCCGTATACAATGGTTCAGGAGCGGTAATCCGCATTGATCTTTATATAATCAAAGGTAAGATCACATCCCCATGCGCAGGCGGATTCTTCTCCAAGCTTCAGATCTATCACTGCCGTCACGGATGGCTCCGACAATATTTTCGTCGCTTCCTCCTCGCTGTAATCCAGTCCCATCCCGTCCTTTGTAATCTGAATCTTTCCTGCCGCGCTCTCAAAATACAGATCTACTTTTTCCGGTTCAAACTCCACGCCTGCATAACCCATGGCGCAGAGAATCCGCCCCCAGTTTGCATCATGCCCGTAAATCGCGGCCTTTGTCAGATTCGAGGAAACAACCGACTTCCCGATGATTCTGGCCTGTTCTTTTGACGCGGCCCCAATCGTTTTTACTTCAAACAGGGCTGTCGCGCCCTCCCCGTCGCCTGCCATTTTCTTCGCAAGCGTTTCATTGACCATATGAAGCGCTGCGCAAAACGCCCTGTAATCTTCATTTTTCTCAGTAATCACCGGATTTTGCGCCATCCCGTTTGCAAGAAGCAGACAGGTATCATTTGTGGAAGTATCCCCGTCTACGGAAATCATATTGTAGGTATCCTCCACATCCGCACGAAGCGCTTCCAGCAGCAATTCCTGTGAGATTGCGGCATCCGTCGTGACAAAACTTAACATTGTACACATATCGGGATGAATCATACCAGACCCCTTGCTCATTCCGCCGATCGTTACTGTTTTGCCTCCAATTTCCAGTTCAACCGCCGCCTCTTTTTCTTTTGTGTCGGTTGTCATAATCGCACATGCCGCCTGATAACCGCTTTCCAAATCCCCGCCAAGCTTTTGTGACATAGCTTCCACACCGTCACAGATCCGGTCAATCGGCAGCTGTTTTCCTATCACGCCGGTTGACGCCACAAGCACTGTTCCCGCGGGAATACCAAACAGTTCGGAAACTCTGTCCGCCGTCTTTTTACAGTAATCCATGCCCTCCTGACCGGTACACGCATTTGCAATCCCCGCATTTATTACAACCGCCTGCGCCTGCTTTGTATGTAACACCACATTCTGATCCCACTTTACAGGCGCCGCTTTTACCCTGTTCTTCGTAAATGTACCGGCAACACCGCATGGCACATCGCTGTAAATCATCGCCATATCTGTCCTGCCGCTGTATTTGATCGCTGCTGCCGTACTTGCCGCACGAAACCCTTTTGCCGCGGTAACTCCGCCTTTGATTTCTTTCATAATCCGCCTCTTCTTCCAAAACCGCTACGGACGAAATTCCGTAACATTCTTCTCGTTTAACACACATTCATAATAGTTTACATCACTTCGATAGCTCCACCCCAGTCCCTGCCAGAACTGGTTTCCAACCTCGTTTGAAGTAAATGCGATCAGATTGACTTTATTAATTTTTTCTTCTTTTAAAACCGCAAGGCAGGCCTTAACCATCTGCTGCCCGATCCCCTGTTTCCGAAACGCTTCATTCACACAGACATGATAAAAACATGCGCGTCTCCCGTCATGACCGCAGAGAATTGCGCCGACAATCCTGTTATCACAGACCGCAACCATGCTGGTATCCGGATTTCGTCTGATAAAACGCTCCACGCCGTCGCGCGAATCGTCAAGGCTGCGGATGCCAAACCCATGTATTCCCTGCCATAACTCATAAATTTCTGCATAATCCGAAATTTCCATACGGCGTATCGTAACTTGCCCTTTCATGACACATTTCCTCCATCTTTAAGGGAAAACCGGCACAAGATCAAGGCCCTCCGCTTCGTCTAAGCCGAACAGAAGATTCATATTCTGGACTGCCTGTCCCGCCGCTCCTTTTACAAGATTATCAAGCGCTCCCATCATAATGATCCTGCCGGTACGCTCATCTATTGTAAAGTTAACGTCCACATAATTGCTGCCTTCCACCCATTTTGTTTCCGGACAGATGTCTTTCTCCAAAACGCGTACAAATTTCTCTTTTTCAAAATATTTGTCATAGACAGCTTTGATCTCTTCATAAGCAGGAAGACTGCCGTCTGCCTTTTTCTTTAACGAAGCGTACTCCGTCACCAGGATCCCGCGGTTCATCGGGACAAGGTGCGGTGTAAAATTAACCGTCACCTGCTTTCCTGCCGCATAGCCCAGCTGTTCTTCAATTTCCGGCGTATGTCGGTGCGATGTGACCCCGTACGCTTTTATATTTTCATTGACCTCACAGAACAGATTCGGCAGCTTTGCCCCTCTCCCTGCCCCGGATGTACCGGATTTTGCATCTATAATCAGCGTATCCGTGTCTATCAGCCCTTCTTTGACCAGCGGATATGCTGTCAGTATGGAACAGGTCGTATAACATCCCGGATTTGCAACCAGCCTTGCACGTTTTACTTTTTCACGATTTATTTCGCAGAGACCGTATACGGCTTCCCCGATAAACTGCGGACTTTTATGCGCAATCCTGTACCACGACTCATAAACGGATACATCTTTAATCCGAAAATCCGCGCTTAAATCCACAACTTTCACCTGTTTTAAAATATCCTCCGACAGAACGCCTGCCAGAAATCCCTGCGGCGTTGCCGTAAAGATCACATCAGCCTCTCCCGCAAGTTCTTCGATTTTATCGTCCAGGCACTCGTCCTCAACCAACTGAAACATATTACGATAAACGGACGCGTATTTCTCTCCTGTGTAACTTCTTGAACCATACCAGACAATTTCCGTTTCTTTATGCGCCGTCAAAAGCCTGACCAACTCATTACCGGCGTAACCGGTGGCTCCGATAATCCCTGCTCTAATCATAATAACCCTCCATATCTGATGCAGTAGAAAAACCGCACTCTTCTATATTAGATGATTTTTTGCTTCTAGTAAAGCCTTTTCTTTGCTGCCGTCAAAAAAATATCGTTCCCCCTCTCCTCTTTTCCCATCTGCCGTATTGAATAATTATACATTGTATTCATTTATTATGCAACAAATTTTTATAAGGAATTTGCTAAAATACAAGTATATTTATTTTATAAATATGTATATTTTTTCACTTGCGTTTCCAAACATTTTGTTGTATATTAATTTTTAGTACAAAAACAGAAAGGAATCTGATTACATGAAAGAAAAAGTGATTTTAGCTTACTCCGGCGGATTGGATACAACCGCCATCATCCCCTGGCTGCAGGAAAACTACGGTTACGAAGTAATCTGCTGCTGCATTGACTGCGGACAGGAAGAAGAACTTGACGGCCTCAATGAGCGGGCCATCTCCTGCGGCGCCTCCAAATTATATATCGTAGACATTGTGGACGAGTTCTGCGACGATTATATTATGCCCTGCGTACAGGCAAACGCCGTATATGAGAATAAATATCTGCTCGGCACTTCCATGGCGCGCCCTCTGATTGCAAAAAAACTGGTTGAGATCGCAAGAAAGGAAAATGCAACTGCGATCTGCCACGGCGCAACCGGAAAGGGCAACGACCAGATTCGTTTCGAACTTGGCATTAAGGCGCTCGCCCCGGATCTTAAAATTATCGCTGCATGGAGAGACAACAAATGGAATATGGATTCACGCGAGTCAGAAATTGCATACTGCAAAGAACACGGCATCGACCTGCCGTTTTCTGCCGATTCCAGCTACAGCCGCGACCGCAATATCTGGCATATCAGCCATGAAGGACTTGAACTGGAAGATCCGTCCTGTGAACCGAATTACGACCATCTGCTTGTACTGGGCGTATCACCGGAGAAAGCGCCGGAAGAGGGTGAATATGTCACAATGACATTTGAAAAGGGCGTTCCGAAATCGGTAAACGGAAAAGAGATGAAAGTTTCTGATATTATCCGCGAATTAAACCGTCTCGGCGGCAAACACGGCATCGGTATCATCGATATCGTGGAAAACCGTGTCGTCGGCATGAAATCACGCGGCGTATACGAAACACCCGGCGGTACGATCCTGATGGAAGCCCACCAGCAGCTGGAAGAACTTGTGCTCGACCGCGCTACCATGGAGGTCAAAAAGGATATGGGCAACAAACTTGCGCAGATTGTATACGAGGGGAAATGGTTTACGCCGCTCTGTGATGCCGTAAAAGCATTTGTCTCTTCCACACAGGAATATGTCACCGGTGAAGTAAAATTCAAACTATATAAAGGAAATATTATAAAGGCCGGTACCACCTCGCCGTATTCTCTGTACAGCGAATCGCTTGCCAGCTTTACAACCGGAGATCTGTATGACCACCATGACGCGGAAGGATTTATCACCTTATTCGGTCTTCCGCTGAAAGTAAGGGCAATGAAAATGCAGGAAAATTTAAAATAAAACATACAGCCATTTTTCAGGAAGCTGCCGCAGTCATCGAGAATCACAAAACCGTTTTCCTTTTCTGTATGATGCGTTTTGTCTGATGCGGCAGCTTTTTTTGCGTTTTTTGATTTCGCTTTTCATTTTCCACTGCATCTTACAATCTGTCCGCTTTCTTTTTCGCCTGAAAACGCTCAAAATCCTGTAACATATAACGGAAGTTTTTCTTCTGGTCTTTATCATACGACTGATTTTTTTTTGAAAAAACTGCCATCCAGTCGTCCAGATCTTTATCCGTCAGATAAGAATAGGCAACCATCGCCAACAGTGACATGTGATTCTCCCCGTCTAAAAGATCTGATCCGATCTTTATGGTTCGCTCCTCCAGCAGCTTAAGCGTCTCCTCATATACTTCTCTGTTTTCCCGAAACGTTTTTGTCCCGATTCCGACAAGCTCCGTCACAAACTGTTCCTCGTCGGCAGCCAGGTTCATCGGCTTTTGCCTGCCCAGAAAATCAGCCAGAACAGATTCCAGAAATTTCAGTTTTGCGCAGATTACGTACTTGTCCTTTGTCCCCCTGCCCTTATCAATCTCGTCAAACAACAGGCCGTTTTTCTTTTCCTGCGCGCGCAGACGAAATTTAAACTCTCTTAAAAATAAGGCAAACCGGGCGTCTTTCGCTCCCAATGCTGTAAACCTGTCGTATAAAGTGAGAAACAGGAATGATTCCCTGCTGTCAAAAAGATCTATGATATCATCCGTAATCACCATTTCCAGACGATGCAGATGCTTTGCAAGCGTCTCAAACTCCTGTCGTCTCGCATTCTGATTCAGATAGACGCAGATTGCCTTCAACTGTTTTTTCCAGTGATCCAGATGGCCGGTACACATAACCGTCTCAATAATCACGCGTTCAATCGCGCCTTTTGCGCGCTCCGCTTCCGTAAAACAACTGTAATCCACAAAAAACCTGCTGTCGGAAATACTGCGAATGTCCGCTGCAAAACAGTCAATATAAGTAAACGCTTTCTGATTTGTATTCATCGACGTATGATTGTTATATCGTTTGATGTATGCGGAAATTCTTTTTCTGTCACAATGCTCATGTATCACCGTTTCAATCTGGTATTCACAAAATTTTTTCTTTAATTCTTCCGGAAGTTTTTCATATGTCTTATTTTTAATGTCAAACACCGCGTCTTTCCAGATGAAATTGCCGTTCTCATCCACCGTCTTCGCCTTGTAAGAAATCCTGGAATGTTCCACGGCCGATGTGATCCTGTAATTGCCAAATCTGTATTGATTCAGCGCAAAGCTGCGCTGCCCTCCGTCCACAATACGCAGCTGGGAGCTGTCCTCCTCGCCGAGAATCACAGGCGGAATATATTCGTCGTTGAGTACTGTGACGATCAGCTCATTGATCTGTTCGTTGTTCCATACAAAATTTCGCTGGACATCCGCATTGTTTGCGATATCTCCGTCTCTTAATTTATTTAAATACATGTCCATGGTATAGACCTGTCTTCGTGGTTTTGCCATATTGCCCTCCCCCTGTGCATTCAATATAATATTGATACATTCCGGTATGCACGGATCGCCGCTCTGCATTCCGCGTACTGCCGCTTTTCCATATGCAGCTTCTCCATAATTTCATCCGGAAAGAATCCGGCCACAAGCAGCTGTAACACCTGTTTCTGCTGTACGGACAACCGCGCGAGATATCGCAGCATTTTGTCGCTGTATATTTCTTCCCCGTCACAGGAGCACGGCTGGTCCGGATAAAACCTGTCCGAAATCAGATCTCCCAGCTTCTCTCTCTCCCCGTCTCCAATCAGCGCATCGATGGAAACATCGTAGACCGGATTTCCGTCGTTATCTTTGAAAACACGCTTCTCCCTGTTCATATAAGTCAGTCTGGACTTGATCTTTTTGCGCAGGCAGGAAGAAAGAAAGCCTCGAAACTGCCCCTCCCCGATCGGTCTGTTTTCCGTTTTCTTTTCGCAATCCCAGACGACAAGCGCGCCCGTCGAATAGAAATCATCGTAATCTTTCTGCGCGATCCAGCCAAACTCCTGTGTCAGGATCGGATCTATTATTTTTTTCAGTTCTCTGTTATTGTCACTGCAATAAAAATCTACGTATCTTCCCATGTTCAATACCTGCCTTACAAAATAGTGGATAGAACGGGAAAGCAGCTCCTATCATCCTGTATTGTCAAAACTGCTTTTCCCGTTTGACAACAGTAATTATAGAACATGCGTTTGTGTTTGTCAACACCATTTTAGAACATCTGTTCCTTTTTTTGATGTTTTTGAAAAAAAAAAGAGAATAATATATCAGACACAAAAAACTTTTTCAAAAAAAGGAGATGCCAGATGTTAGACCAGCAATATCATTTGTATTCCGTTGATACCTGTGACTTTTTCAGCTGCCATGAGAGAAATCTTTACATAAAAAGCTGCAAATACCACAGAGAACAAAAATATGTGCAGGATAAATTAAGGGTACTCGAAAAAACTTTAAAACAATCCGGATATTCTGACGAAGAGCTGAAAATTTTAAAAGCCGGCTGTTTCGGCCACGCCAACACAAATCATTTGAAAGACGATGTTTTGGCATATCTCCGCTGGGAAAAAATACACCTTCATAAAAAGGAAAAACAAAAAACAGCAAAAGAACAACTCTGCTCTCTGCTCTCAAACAAAATAAAGCAAAACGAACGGACCAACGGAACAGACCATATCCGCACACTCTCCCGCCGTCATCTGAATGATACGAATGTAATCAGCGCCTTTTCCTCTGTATTGAGCAGAGCAATCGGCATCGGGCAGGATGAACTGACGGACGCGATGATCATTGTCCGGATTTATCATTTCGATATTTTTAAGGATCTTTTGTATTACGGTTTTGTGTACCAGGGTGAAAAGTATCAGTATTTCAGCTCGTCCGCCGGACAGATTCGCCAGAAAAAAGCTGTTTTTCTCAGAGAATCCGTTTTTTGCCGAATCGAAAAAAATATCATGTGCGGGCTTACGATTGATAAAATCAATGCGAAAGGCGGCATAAACGTCAACAAATATCTTGCCTGTCTGGCGCTTGCAAACTCGGCGTCCGACAAATGGGAACAGTTCGATATTGACCGGACCATTGTCGTGGAAGATTTTGAGACGGATGTAAACGGCGCCTGTGATTTCGTGGACGAGACGGATTACTCGATTACCAGAAAGACAGGCAGCATTCCGATCCCGCATACAGACGGAGCCGGCATGATACTCCCTTCTCTTTCTTCCGTAAATTTTATTTTCCGCGCTCCCTGGATGAAAGGGCTGCTCGGCGTATTCGATTTTCGAAAATTTGCAGAGAAAAATAATTACTCCCCTGTGATCTGTGATATCTACGGACAGAAACACGATATTATCGCGGAAGATATCCAAATTATTTTTACAAAAAGCCAGTTTAAAATGTATAAATATTATGAAAATTGGGAGGAGTACAAAACTTATTTTAAAAATTACGGCTGCTGCGCCGGCATCTGCAGTATGGAAGAAGAGCGGATAAAAAATGCGAAAATCAATTATCAGATGCTGCAGACTTTTACTGATATTACGGACGAAGAAATAACGCTGCTCACCAAAGCCTCCGCCGAAAAGATAAAAAATATCTGCAGTTCAAAAGAAACCATGCTGGAACTATTGGGGGTTACGCCATACAACACAAAGATGACCCCATTTCAGGAAGCGTTGAAATTATATCCCGCACTGTTAAACGATACTTTTGCAAAAGACGTACTGCGCGATGCGAAAAACAGCCTGCTGAAAAAATACCGAAGCGGAAAACTGGAAATTAAAGGCAAATACACATTTCTGCTTCCCGATTTTTACGCTGCCTGCGAATACTGGTTCGGACATATCAAGATGCCGGACGGACTGCTGGACGACCAGGAAGTCTACTGTCGGCTGCTTCGAACACACAAAAAACTTGACTGTCTGAGAAGCCCGCATTTATACAAAGAACATGCCGTCAGGCAAAATACAGCACATGAAAGTTATCGGGAACGGGCGGTAAAAATCGGTGAATGGTTTACGACAAACGGATTATATGCCAGCACGCACGATCTGATTTCTAAAATCTTAATGTATGACGTTGACGGCGACAAATCACTTGTTGTCTACGACCCCGATTTTATCCGGATCGCAGAACGCAATATGAATGGAATTGTGCCGCTCTACTATAATATGCGAAAAGCCAGTCCTGCTGCGTTAAACCGGAGATCTATTTACGAGGGACTGTGCGCCGCTTTCACCGGCGGGAATATCGGCATCTACAGCAACTATATCGCAAAGATCTGGAATGACGATGTGTTCCAGTCCGGAACAGACGAGGAAAAACGACAGGCCGTCGACTGCGTAAAGCGCCTCTGCTGCCAGAATAATTTTGTAATCGACTATGCAAAAACATTGTACAAACCTGAATTTCCAAAAAAAATCAAAACACAGATTGCAAAATATACAAACGCACTGCTGCCCGCTTTTTTCGAATATGCAAAAGATAAAGATAAATCGCAGGTGCGAAAACGAAACGGCAGCCTCGTCAATCAGATTTACGAAAAAATCCCGGATCAGCCAATCCGGACACGCCGCCTTACACTGGATATGCCTGCATATCGGACTATGATGTCAGACAAAACGGCCGTCTGTGCAAAAGAAGTCGCAGCGCTTTACGATAAGCTAAACCGCACCTACCGCTATATGTCTGTATTCAAAGAAAATGACAGTCCAAATATCGGCTACATCGTCTGCAAAATCAGGGAACTCTTTTGCCAGACAGGATATTGCGACAGGGAAATCACAGATATGCTTGTCGAATATCTGTACGGCAGGGAAAAACGCACGAAGCAATTGCTATGGCTTTGCTACGGCCCGCAGATTGTCGCAAATCTCAAACAGAATCTAAAGCCGCCAAAAACAAAATTTATCCGCTGCACAGAATGCGGGGAATGGATTGAAGTTGCCCAAAAGGCACGAACGAAACGATGCAGTCGCTGCAATGCCATTGTACAAAAAGAAAAAACCAGGCTGCGTGTGCAAAATCTGCGCAAAAACACAGTCGCCAATCACCAGGAATCGCAATAAAAAAATTTCTGAAACTGCAAAAGGAGGATACCTATGTTAATAACGCAAGACCATCTGATCCGGCAAATTTCCGACAGAGAAGAAATCAATACGGCAACCGTCCGACAGATTTTAAAATCAGCGGAAGATATTATTTTCAACTGCCTGTCCACAACCGCTCCCTCGGAGCCGGTAATTATTAAACCGCTGCAGGGAATCCGTATTGAACGAAACTATATCGACAAAAAAAATTACTCCAAAGGCATGTTCCAGCATATGACCTGTCCCGAACATGTCAGAGTAAAAGCGAACTCATCCAAATATTTCAGCGGACAGGTAAACAAAAAACTGTTTTCGGGAGGTACCAAAAATGAATTATAATAAAACCACGCTGTTTCCCTATCTGATTTTCAACCGGCCGTTTCCGTACAGCAATGCAATTACACTGCATCCTGTAACCATGCATGACGTCGTAGCGTTTGAAACATTTTCACCGTCCATCCTCGTGCCTAAAAACAGCCTGTTCCACGACAAAAAAATAATCCGCATGTCCTACTTTGATTTTCTCATCTACAGCGCCGGGAATCTGGCGCTGGAAGAAGAATACAAAATGCCCGGCCTGTCGGAGTATTACCTCTATGCCATACGCCTGCTGCAATTATGCTGTCCGGATGCAAAGATACAGCTGACGCCGCATTCCCTGCAGTTCTCTGTAAACGGCCAGACAATAACGCCTGCCATTTTTGAGGATTTAAGACGCATTATTATCATTCAAAACGATATTGATTTTGATCCGGACGAATTTATCAACAACGATACAAAGCAGCGGCTGCTTCATGCCCAAAAAGCGCTCTCAAAAGACACGCCGAAAGCTACAATCGAAGATTATATTGACTCCCTTGTCATCGCAATGAACAGCACAGAAGAACAGATCATGCAGATGACCGTCCGCAAATTCTGGCGCTATATCAGACGGTATCAGCTGCATGAGGGCTATACCCTTGCAAAAACAGGCGAATGCAGCGGTATGGTTACTTATAAGGAACCGATTCGCCACTGGATGGTCTCGCTTGATCATGAGGATAAATATAAAGATTTGAAAACGAACGAAAACTCTTTAAGAGGAAAAATCCAGTCAGCGAACAATTAAACAGAAACAAAAACACAAGTTATTACACATATCCTGGGTGGTGTAAAATAGTTTGTGTCCTTGGAAAAAATACCTCTTTTTGGGTGAGAATCAAGATATGACAGTTCTTATCGAAAAGGAGGATTTTTTATGTCAGCAACAAAACAGCAGATACGACAAAGTATTGCAGATAACATCTTAAACAGCAGTTCCGATGGCTGATAGAAGGACGGCCGCGCATACCTTGCGCTGACGATGATACAGGCAATCTACCGGGAGGAAAAACAGTTAAAGGATCTTCCGGCGGAAGAACGGAAAAACCGCCGCCAGCTGAGCGTAAAGCCCCTGGTGGAGGCTTATTTCACATGGGTTC
>CAMUHN010000041.1 GCA_947088675.1 uncultured Roseburia sp. | reverse complement strand
TTCTGTAAAAGCTCCTGATACAGGGAGCCCGGATGATCGCTTCTCCCCAGGTAATGATGATATTCCCGGATATGTTCATACCAGTGGTCTGTAATATATTTTTCTTCCGATGCCTGCGCAAAAGACAGTTTTAAACCCTCCAGCAAAAGATTGACAAGGCTAAGACGCTCGTCAACCGCCGCCGCTTCTATCTTCTGATAGACTTCCGGATTTACCCTGCCGGCAAGGATATCGGATACGCCATAATCCTTTCTGTACTTATTGTACAGATCATAGTAGGCAGCCATATCTCCCGCCACCTCCTCATGCTGCAGAAATTCACGCATCACCTCTTTGTCGACGGAGATCTTTAAATCTTCATAGACATACAAAAGGCTGCTTAAATCCTCCCAGCCGCGCGCCGTCACAAACTGTATGCCGTCCACATCAGCCTCCACCCGATAAAACTGATCCGGCTTCAGTTCAAGATAACTTAATATGGCAGGGTGGACTTTCTGGCGGTTCGCGTATTCACGCCAGACGGCAAGATTCGCATCCACCGTAAGATATCTGACACGGTCAAGCGTCACCATATCAAAATCGCGAACCGACCTGTTATATTCCGGCGGATTTCCGGCCGCAACAATCACCCATCCGGCCGGAACGGCCTGATTCCCGAATGTCTTGCACTGTAAAAACTGAAGCATCGTGGGCGCAAGCGTCTCTGAGACACAGTTGATTTCGTCGATAAACAGAATGCCTTCTTTCTGTCCTTTGTCCCTGATATTGCGGTAAATACTCGCTATAATCTCGCTCATTGTATATTCCGTCACAGAATAAATCTGCCCGTCAAACTCTTCTCCTTTGATAAACGGCAGGCCGACTGCGCTCTGTCTGGTATGATGCGTGATCGTATAAGATGTAAGGCCGATTTTCAATTCTCTTGCAATCTGTTCCATAATCTGTGTCTTGCCGATTCCGGGAGGCCCCATCAAAAGCATCGGGCGCTGTCGAATCGCAGGAATCCGGTATTGCCCGTCCTTATCTTTGGAAAGATATGCCCGCACCGTGTTCTTGACCTCTTCCTTAGCCTGTTTGATATTCATCGTTTCTGATTATCCCCTTTCTTTGCGTTTCGCATCCCGCCGTACAATGCAAATTCCTCCGGTTCCAGTTTCAGACGGATCGCCCAGGGCGGCACTGACGTTTCGTCGTATTCATTCAAAAACAAAAAAGCCGTCTTATAGTCAGGACGCTTTTTCGGATAAATTCCTTTTCCGTCTGTAAAATATAAAAGTCCGCACAGATTTTGAAATTCTTTCTGCTGAATCAGTCCGTTTACATAGGTAAACACAGGCCGAAAATCGGTTCCGCCGCCGCCCGCAAACTGAAACTGATCCAAAAACCGATCGATATCCTGTTTTCCTGTCAGCAACGTATCCGAACGCACCTCATTGTCGCACTGTATCACGCGTATTCTGGAGTCCGAAAAAAAGCCGTCGTGAAACGTTAATATATCTGCCGTTTCACGCAAAAAGCTTCGAATCAGTTCGCCGCTCGTTGAGTCGCTTGTGTCAATCGCAATCACAAACTCTCTTATTTTTTTTACTTCACGGCTCTCAAGAGGCTCTATTAACGGCATATTCTGGTAAAGACGCAGCCCGTAGGTATAACTGTTCAGATCAAATTCATCCATATCACAGTGCATCTCCTCCCTTCGTACCGAAAACTTCTGCAAAAAATCACGATAGCTTCTTCTGCTCCTCTTTGCTTTCACCTGCGCCTCAAATATTTCTGCTCCGTCTTTCGCCTCATCGCCGCGCTGTCTGCGCAAAAGACTCGTCTGCCTTGCAATTTTATTCCACTTTTCCTGATTTGGCGCCTCGCCCGGCATTGGGGCGGGCGCCTGTTTCCTCCCCGGCCAGTAGCAGTGGTCGTCCGTATAAAATTCATGCAGCAGCTTTATGATTTCCGGATAAGAACAGGACTTTAATCTGCGATAGAGCACTGCCGCTGAAAACTGTTCGTTTCTGGCGTCTATCTTTTCATAAATCTGCTGTCTGCTCCAGCTTAATATGCGCCTTGTGCACGGCTTGTCCATTTTGTCAATCGTATACTCCACCGCGATATCGCAGGCCAGATCCCAGAGTTTTCCGGTGGAAATTCCGCTCTCTTTCTCCTCGCTGTCAAACAGCGCCATTCTCTGATCGTCCACATCCGGCGGTGCAATCCACAGATGAGAAAAGATACAGTGCAGCACTGTATGCAGATAAGCCCGATCCAGAAACGGCGCATTGTCCCGAAATACGCGCTGCAGCTGCTCGGTAGAATAATACAGATAACATCCGTCTGTTGCAAATGCATGAATCAGCGTATTTGACTTATAAATCAACGCCGAGAGCGCAACGTCCAAAAAACGCAAATCCAGATACAGTTCGTTTCGCACAAAGTCAAGAATGTCCTTCGCCATCCCCGCTTCCCATTCTTCCTGCGTTTTCTTTCGGATCATAACTCTTCCTCACTTTCCTGTCGCTGCCATAGAAAAAAGAATGTGCTCCGCGCATTCTTCGCGCCCGATTAAGATGAAAAAACACAGATCCTACGGATCCGTATTCAGAATTTCCGCAAACGCATAGCGCTCTTTTTTCGTTTTTGCGGAAAAATATCTTTCTTTGATCGAAAACAGAAGCGCCACGCCCTCCGCCCAGCCGGACTGCGATGCAAGAAAGATCGCATTTTCCACGGTCTCCCGCTCCAAAAGTCCGTTTTCACAGAGAATTTCAATCTGCCCGGTCCGTTTTTCCTCTACCAGGGTTTTGCACAGATATGCGGCGTGCTCTCTGACATAAGCGTGATAACGCCCGCGCGCAAAACTGCTTAACCCTGCCGGATAGCAGAGCCGGCTGACCGCAGCCTCACAGAGCGTGCGCTCGGGTTCCGCTGCCGCGCACGCTCTCGGAAATACGTCGTCATACTGCGAAAAATCCAGCATACCGCCGCGGATGCACTGCCTTGCCCGAACCCCTTCCCCAGCGATACTCCTGCCAAAAATATGAGCAGGCGCAATTTCGTCATAACTTTCGGTATACTCGGGAAATAACAGAACCGCTTTCTCCTCCTCATCTCCGAACTCAAGCATAACCTCAGAAGATACCTGCGCCAGAATGCAGGCTGCGCCGGCCAGCTGTTTTGCATCTCCTCTCACTTTCATCCGGGAAAAACAGCGGCAGTTCATAAATACATCGCCGCCTGTCTTATGCATATTCCCCCCGAACTCAATGCTTTTCAGCCGTCTGCAGTTATAAAACGCAAAACTGCCCAGTTTTTGTACGGAATCGGGCAAAACCACCGACTCAATATAATCGCCCGACAGTTCGTGTAAAAAAGTATCGTCTCCCACGCACGCAATACGATATGATGCGGGAAGCCTGCTTTCCTTTGCAAAACAGTAAGGCCCGATTTCCGTAATGGGTATGCCGCAGACAAAATCGGGCAATACGATATGCGCCGTCTCTCCAAATGCGCGCAGCAGCCGCGCGCCGCCTTCTTTGTCTGACTCCCAGTAAAATTGATATCCGGTCATATGTCTGTATGCTGTCTCCTAATACTCCAGGATATGCAGCTCTTTTACCCTCCCATGCACCTTTTCAAATATATGGCTGTACTGCCTGTTTTCTTCCTCCAGCGCGCCAAACATCTCGGTACTGAAATACAGCCTTGTATCGTCAAGAAATTCATATGCCAGACCGCGCAGCGTATCTGTCGTGTTAAACATCTGGCTGTAGGTATCTCCCGCTTCCCGTGAAAAATAATCCGCTACAAGCGCGCAGTTAAAATCAAACAGCGGCGCTATCATTTCAAGTACGCCTGTATCATTGTCCATCAAAAATCCGTAATTTTGCGTATGCCTGTCCGTATTGATAATCAGATAGTCCAGCACAGGGATACTTGCGAACTGATATCCCCAATGCTTCATGCAGTATTGCTTAAATTCAATTCCGCATCTCTTAAAGTATTCCATTACCTCCCAGGCTTCCACAAACGAATAGCGTTCGTTTACAAAATTTTTGCAGATTGAAATGTAGAGCGTGCCGTCCGACGTCTCTTTTCGGTCGCCTACATAAGAAATACTGTCCACCCTGTTCGCAAAACATTCGAGAATTCTTGAAGCAAGCACTTCCATCCTCGTATTGACATAGTCGCTTGTCTTATCTGATTTCAAAAGGTATAAACTTTTTCCGATATAGACCCATCCCTTTCGAAACAGCCCCTTTGTCGTAAGCTCCGGACAGATATAACTTGTCGTGATCGTAGGAGCAAACCCGTTTAACGACAGATCAACAATATCGCTGAGTTTATTTTTTCGTATATTGACGTTCTCCCATTTCAGATCGTCCTCATCCTCTTTGATCCAATAGCTGTCCTGTATCGATACGCCTTTGCATTTGATACAGATATTGACACGGTTATCCGTGGAATCAATCTGCGGAATCCCAAACGCGGCATAGATCTGTTTCGCGTTATCCCTCGAAAGCGACAGCACCCGGCTGCTCAGATAACTTTTTACAGCCGATACATTATGTAAAATATCCTTGTTTGTCACTGGCTGCCTGATATTCGCGCGCAGCCCGAACGGCAGAAATTCCTCTTTTATCACTTCCACTACAAAATCTTCAAGATCAAAATATATAACCGGTACATCTTTTAACATTAAATACATACGCACACCTCTGTCATAAAGCAACATCTCCCCGTTACACAAAAAAGAATAAGAACATTCCGCTTAACATTTCTTATAAATATACCATATATCCGCAGCTGACGCAAAGGGTAAACGAAATTTTTTCGTAAAGTGCCGAACCTCAGAAATCCGGCACTTATTGAAATCTACAATTGTGTCATACCGCCGAGCAATATTCCTCTGTTTGCCTCATAGATCGCGTCAAACTGCGACATCGGCAGCGGATTCATCCCTCTCCCCACCTCGATCGTATAGCCCGGCCGGTTGTATTCCTGAATAAACCAGTCCTTATATCCCGCATAGCCGCTGACGGAAGGCGTCTCCTCAACCGTATAGCCGCTGACGCGCCCGAAATACTGCGCGATCTCATAGGAACGATCCGGTTCGTAATCCAGATACTTCCAGTAAATCACTTCCCCCTGCGTGTGGTATGCCAGGATCAGTGAAAAATCATGTTCTTTCGTGAATCGATAAACGGCCGCGCTCTCCGGGGCCTCAAGCGGCGCCTCCCCGACAAAATCTCTCGGCGCAGGCGACGTATACCCCTGTGCAGCCTTTATCTTTTTCGCCTCCTCCCAGCCGGCAGGAAACTGCAGATTTAAATCCACGCCTTCAATATTCGCTTTCCATCCCGACGGAAACGGAATGTCCGGATAACGATTTGCGATTTCCTGTGCGCCCCGGAAATAAACACCCCGATCAAGCCATCCGTTGACCAGATCGACGCCGTCCGGATTGACCAGCGGCACAAGGTACAGCGTATAGCGGTCAAATAATTCCTGCGCGTTCACGCCGGACAGTTCTCCTTTCTCTGCACAGGCTCTGGCGTATTCCTCCGCAAATTTCAGCAGCACAGGCGTCGTAATACTCTCGTTTGCATGAAAAGAAGCGTTATAAAAAACGGAAATGGGACCTCTCCCAATCTTCAGCCAGGGAATCTCTTTTCCCATCACACTTCTTCCGATACTGCCCGTTTCCAGAAACGGGTATCGAATCAAAAGCCCTTCTGTCACAAGGTCCGTCAGCCAGGCCGTGTACGGAACCTGACCTGAGACGATTTCAAATGGTAAAATGACAGTTTCGCCGGCCTCATTCTTTCGATATCCTTTTAAATAATCCAACAGACCCGCCCATACTTTTTCGTCCGCAGGACAGGCCCTCTCCTGCCCGCTATACTGTTTCAGCGCCGCACAGGTTCTGCTTCCGAATATCCCGTCTACAATAAGCGGAAACCCGGCCCGGGTAAGCGCCGTCTGCAGATAGGCGACGCGTATCCCTCTGTCCCCGTAGTACAACGTTCTCATAAGCACCTCAATTGATAAACTTTTATTTCTATATTATGTTGCCGCTACATACATACTACCATTTTTTAGAAACTTTTAATAATTAACGCAAACCCACAGTTTTTGTAGCTTTCTCACCGTTTTGTTAGCACTCACCGAAAAAGAGTGCTAATTTTCTATTGACTTTTTTCGGCACAGGTTATAATATTGTCTTTATCAGGAAACAGGGATTCAAATTTTTTAATAAAGGAGTGTATGATATGGCAAACAAACAGGGAAGTCTTTCTATTGACAGCGACAATCTTTTTCCGATTATCAAAAAGTGGTTATATTCCGACCACGATATTTTCTACCGCGAACTGGTCAGCAACGGATGCGACGCCATCACAAAACTCAAAAAACTGGATATGATGGGCGAATATTCGCTTCCTGCAGATTACAAACCCAAAATACAGATTACGGTAAATCCGGAAGAAAAAACGATTAAAATTACAGACAACGGCCTCGGTATGACGGCGGAGGAAGTCGAAGAATATATCTGCCAGATTGCATTTTCGGGTGCAACCGATTTCATTCAGAAATATAAAGATAAATCTACGGACGATCAGATTATCGGCCATTTCGGTCTTGGATTTTATTCTGCATTTATGGTTGCCGATGAAGTCAGCATTGATTCGCTCTCCTACAAAGAGGGCGCCGTTCCGGTGCACTGGACCTGCGACGGCGGCACGAACTATGAAATGACAGACGGAACAAAAGATACGATCGGTACGGAAATCACGCTTTCCTTAAATGAGGACTGCCTGGAATTTGCAAACGAATACCGCGCAAGGGAGATTGTTGAAAAATACTGTTCTTTTATGCCGACACCGATTTTCCTTGATAAGGCAAATGCCGAGACACAATATGAAACAATCGACGCCGCGGACAAACTTGATTCCGACACCGTGGTTGAGACGATCCATGAAGAAGCAAAAACCGAGGAAAAAGAAAACGAAAACGGCGAAAAGGAAATCGTAGAAATTTCCCCGGCCAAAGACAAATTAAAAATTGTAAAACGCCCCGTCCCGTTAAACGACACGACGCCGCTTTGGACAAAAAACCCGAACGACTGCACCGACGAAGAATACAAAGAATTCTACCGGAAAGTATTTTTAGATTACAAAGAACCGTTGTTCTGGATCCATTTAAATATGGACTACCCGTTCAATTTAAAGGGCATCCTCTATTTTCCGAAGATCAATACCGAGTACGATTCCATTGAAGGCGTGATCAAACTTTACAACAATCAGGTATTTATCGCGGACAACATCAAGGAGGTCATTCCTGAATTTTTAATGTTGTTAAAAGGCGTGATCGACTGTCCGGATCTGCCGTTAAACGTCTCCAGAAGCGCGCTGCAAAACGACGGCTTTGTGAAAAAAATTTCCGAGTACATCACAAAGAAAGTTGCCGACAAGTTAATCGGCATGTGCAAAACCGACAAAGAAAATTATGAGAAATACTGGGACGATATCAGCCCGTTTATCAAATTCGGCTGTTTAAAAGATACCAAATTCTGCGATAAAATGAACGACTATATTCTGTTCAAAAATCTGGACGACAAATATCTGACGCTTCCGGAACTGCTTGTCAAAGAAGAAAAGACAGAGGAAACCAAAGAGGATTCGGCTGAACCCGAAATTCTGGATGCAGACGGCAATCCGATCAGTTCGGACGAAGCGGACAGCGCCGATTCGTCTGACAGCGAGACAGAAAAAGACGAGCGAAAAATCGTTTATTATGTCACCGACAAAAACCAGCAGGGCCAGTATATTAATCTTTTCAAAGAGCAAAATATGCAGGCGGTGATCCTGGACCACAATATCGACACCTCCTTTATCTCACAGCTGGAACAGCGCAATGACCAGTACAAATTTATGCGGATTGACGCCGATGTTACCGAGTCGTTAAAGGATGAGACAGCTGAAGAGGATCTGAAAGAGGAGACAAACGCTCTCACCGAATTGTTTAAAAACACCTTAAAAAATGACAAGCTCACGGTCAGAGTGGAAAAATTAAAAAATGAAAATATCGCTTCCATCATCACGCTCTCCGAGGAGGGACGCCGTATGCAGGATATGATGAAGATGTATGCAATGGGCGGTATGGGCGGCATGGACGCAAATATGTTTGCGGCAGACCAGACGCTGACTTTAAATGCAAACCACGCGCTTGTAAAATATATCTTTGCACACAAAGATTCCGAACATGTGCCGATGTTCTGCGAACAGCTTTACGATCTGGCAATGCTCTCCAATCAGCCGCTTTCGGTTGATGCGATGGGCAAATTCGTAGAGCGGAGCAATCAGATTATGATGCTGCTGACAAAATAAGAAAAAGATTTACAAAAATTTTATATTGGAGACGGGGCGTATACATCATGTATACGCCCCGTCCCTCTTTTTTCATCTGCAAACTGAATGATTTCGCGGATCACATTTCATCCCATCCGCTCTAACAGCTTCCCGCGAAGCTTCCACTCCGGTTCGTATCTTGCATCATCCGCCCAGCAGCGCATCGCGCCGTCAAGCATTTCAAGCGCACGTTCATATTTGCTGCGTTTTTTTGCACGCGCAGACCAGGAGATATCCGGCGCGCCGATCAGCCGGTCGTCGTTTCTGTTGTGCAAAAGATCGGCAAACTTCACCAGCATGGCATCCGGATTGCCAAAAATCCCTGTTACATACGTAAAGTAATCCTCGCTTCTGTTATGCGTCAGCGCCGCAACCGCATCTGTCACTTCAGGAGGAAATTCCTGTTTTAACTGTCCGATTGTAACTTCGGTATCCTCGACAACATCATGCAGCAGCGCGATACAGGTGCGTCTTTCATTATCCATTTGCTCTGCGAGAGAACAGGGATGGAAAATATAGGGCATCCCGGCCGCATCCACCTGTCCCTGATGGGCATCATACGCCAGCCTCATTGCCATATTTGTCAATGCAGTATAGATCATAAAACCCCCGTTCCTACGGCTCCCCTGTACCTGCGGTATATTTGCGCCGAAGCTGCCCGCAGGCGCCGTCAATATCCTGTCCCATTTCCCGCCGGATTGTTGCATTGATCCCGCCCTCCTGCAGTTTCTTCTGAAACTGCAGGACAGACTGCCGTTTTGGCTGCTTAAAGTCACGTTCCCTGACCGGATTGATCGGAATCAGATTTACATGGCACTTTGCATCTATACCGCGAAGCAGCAGAATCAGCTGTTTCGCATCCTCATCCGAATCGTTTACTCCGGATGATAAGCTGTATTCAAACGTAACGCGCCGGCCTGTCCTGAAAAAATAGTAACGGCAGGCTTCCATTACCTCTTCCAGTCCATATGTTCCTGCAACCGGCATCAGCATACTCCTCTTTTCCTGCGTAGGCGCATGCAGAGAGAGCGCAAGTGTAATCTGAAAGTTTTCATCGGCAAGCATACGCATTTTCGGAACAATACCGCATGTCGAAACGGTGATGTTTCGCTGGCTGATATGAAGTCCGTCCTCATCCGTAAGCACACGAAGAAATCGCAGCAGATTTTCGTAATTGTCAAGCGGCTCCCCGGTTCCCATCACGACAACATTGGAAACACGCTCCCCGGTCTCCCTGCCGATCCGATAAATCTGATCAAGCATTTCCGCCGTCGTCAGATTACGAACCAGACCGCCGATTGCGGACGCACAAAAACGGCATCCCATACGGCAGCCGGCCTGTGACGAAATACAGACGGAATTGCCATGCTTATATTTCATCCATACGCTCTCAATCACATTCCCATCGGAAAGCACAAACAAATATTTTTTTGTCCCGTCTTCTTTTGATACCTGAACCGTTTCGCTTTTCAGAACGGTCAGAACACAGGCCTCTTTCAATTTAGCAATCAGACTTTTCGGCAGATTTGTCATCTCGTCAAACGAACTCGCCTGTTTTTTATGCAGCCATTCGTATATCTGCTTTGCCCTGTATTTTTTTTCGCCAAGGCGTTCGACAAACTCCTGCAGCTCTTCCCGATCCATAGATTTGATATCTGCTCTCTGCCCTGTTTCCATCTCTCTTCCTCTTATCATGATCCGGCGCCTGCGTTCAGGCGTATCAATTTTGCGAAATAAAAACCGTCCCCCACAGCCCCCGGAAACATCTGCCGTTCCCGCTGCAGAGAAAACTGCGTATGGTTCTCCAGAAACCACTGCACATTTTCTTCATTTTCGGCCCGGTTGATCGTACAGGTAGAATAGATTAATGTCCCGCCCGGCTTTACATATGTACAGACCGTATCCAGAATATCACGCTGCAGCTTTATGAGCGCCGATTCACTTTCCTTGGTAAAACGGTATTTTATGTCCGTCTTTTTGCGCAGCACGCCAAGTCCCGAGCAGGGCAGATCACAAAGAACGAGATCCGCCTTTTCAATCGAATCCTCTTTTGGGACTGCTGCGTCCCACCGGACTGCTTTTATATTTGTTAACCCGCTGCGCCTGATATTTTCCTCAATCAGCCCCGTCTTATAAGGCGTCAGATCCCTCGCCTCAACCATCCCGCTATCGCACAGTTTCTCCGCCAGATGCAGGCTTTTTCCGCCAGGGGCAGCGCAGACGTCAATAACATAATCGCCTGCTTTGACATCCGCACATTCCGCCACCGCCATGGAACTGATATCCTGTACATAAAACAGCCCCTCCTGAAAAGAATGCAGTTTTGCTATCGAATCAACCTTATCAATTGCAAATGCATACGAAAGATCCGGGTACTCGTCCTGATTTAATCTGTGCACACGCACGCCCTCTTCGCCAAGAATCCGCTCCAGCTGCTGCGGCGTCGTTTTTGTCAGATTCGTACGTATCGTAAGGAAAGACGGCTCTGAAAATATGCCGAGCAGCTCCTCTGTGCGCTCCGTTCCGTATGCACATATCCACTTTTCCACAATCTCCATCGGCATGGAATAGAGAACAGAAAGCGCCTTTGCCGGTTCTTCCTCTTTTGACGGATAAGTAACCGAGGGAAGCTTTCTTGCAATTTCCCGCAAAACGCCGTTAACAAATCCGGCAAGCGAAGAAAATCCCTTTTTCTTCGCAAGTCGTACCGCTTCGTTACACGCTGCGGAATCAGGCACGGCATCCATAAATTTCATCTGATAAACGCCCATACGCAAAATATTGCGTATCGCCGGTTTCATTTTTCGCACTTTCACGCTGGAAAAGCGGTCAATGACATAATCAAGCCAGATACAATACTGGATTGTCCCCTCCGAAACCCGCGTGATAAAGGCGCGCTTTGTTTTCTCCAGATACTGATATTTTTGCAAAACCTGCCGCATTACAATATGACTGTATCGCCCCTCTTCCAGCACTTCCATTAAGATTTGCAAAATCAGCTCTCTTAAATTCGGCATATCAGTCATTGCGGCTTCTTCCTCCGAACAGGAGCACAAGACGCAGCAGCTGTAAAATTGCCGCCGCAGCGCTTGCCACATAAGTAAGCGCTGCCGCCTTTAATACTTTTTTCGTATATGGCAGTTCTCCCTCGGTTAATATTCCCTGCTGCCCCAGAATCTGCAGCGCTCTGCCGGATGCATTAAATTCAACCGGAAGCGTTACCAGCTGAAACGCAACTGCAAGCGAAAAACAGATGATACCGATATGAATCAGCAGCGTACCCGTACTGCTTGTAAAAAACAGCCCGATCAGTATCAGCGGCCAGGCCAGGCCGGAACCGAATTTCGCAAACGGAACGATCGCCGCACGAACCGTAAGCGGCGCGTACCCCTGCTGGTGCTGAATCGCATGACCGCATTCGTGCGCCGCAACGCCGATTGCTGCAACGGAGGAAGAACCGTAGACAGAATCCGATAAATTCAATGTCTTTCGCGACGGATTATAGTGGTCCGTCAGCTCCCCGGACACATGCTGTATCGTTACATCATATATCCCCGCATAGTGCAAGATCCGCTCTGCCGCCTGCGCGCCGGTCATGCCGGTACTGCTGCGGTAAGCAGAGTATTTGCGGTAAGTCATTTTTACGCGGGCCGATGCAATCATACAGATAACGGCTCCTGCAATCACCAGCCAGTAAGTAGCGTCAAAATAATAATACCCCATAAGTGATTCCTCCTTAACAGCGGTGCAGCGTCATGCCGGCTTCCACATGATAGCCGTTTAAAAATACCTCGGCGGGCATCCTCTTTTTTCCTTCCAGCTGCACTTCCAGCAATTCTAATATACCATGCCCCGTCTGCACGTAAATATGCTTTTTATCCGCCAGGACTACACAGCCCGGCGCCGCCTTTTTATCGTAGGAGACGACACACGCTTTCCAGATTTTAAGCGTCTTATCCTGAATCCGCGTATACGCGCTAGGCCAGGGATCCAAACCGCGGATCAGGCATTCTATCGACGCAGCGCTTTTATTCCAGTCAATATTGCCTGTCTCTTTTTGGATTTTTGCCGTATGTGTCGCACATTTTTCGTCCTGCGGCGTATAGACAGCCGTACCGGCTTCGATCGCCTGCATTGTTTTTACGCAGAGCGCGGCCCCTGCCGCCGACAGTTTCTCGAAAAGGCTGCCGCCGGTCTCATCCGGCGCAATCGCAACGACTTCCTTTAAGATCATATCGCCCGTATCCACGCCCTCGTCCATACGCATTGTCGTAACTCCTGTCGTTTTATCCCCGTTGATTACAGCCCACTGGATCGGAGCAGCGCCGCGGTATTTCGGCAGAAGAGACGCATGTACATTGACACAGCCGTACTTTGGCAAGTCCAGAATCTCTTTCGGTATAATCTGCCCAAAAGCCACAACGATTATGATATCCGGATGATATTGAAACAGGTATTGATAAGATTCCCCGTCACGGATACGCGAAGGCTGATATACCTCTATGCCATGTGACGCGGCGCACTCCTTGACCGGCGTATATTTTAACGCCTTAGAGCGCCCGACTGCCTTATCCGGCTGCGACACCGCAAGCACAACCTCGTGCCCTGCGTCCAGCACCGCTTCCAGTATCCTTACCGAAAAATCCGGCGTTCCCATAAATATAACTCTCATAGGCTCCCCCTTTCCGATTCATTACTCGTCGTCGTATGAAACGTCGCGCAGGCTCCCCTGCACCAGCTCCGTATACATATGGCCGTCCAGATGGTCCACCTCGTGACAGATCGCACGCGCCAGAAGATCCGTCGCCTCAATTGTAAACTGGTTCATATCTCTGTCATAGGCGACTGCTTTCACATAATCCGGCCTTGTTACCGTACCTGCTTTTCCCGGCAGACTAAGGCATCCTTCATCCCCTGTCTGTTCTCCTGATGTTGTGAGAATTACCGGATTTACCATGACAAGCGGGCCCTCTCCCTCCCCTGTATCAATTACCACAACACGTTTTAAAACGCCTACCTGCGGCCCGGCAAGCCCCACTCCGTTTGCCTCGTACATTGTATCGAGCATATCCTCGATCAGCTCCCGGATCCTTGGCGTCATCTCCGTTATTTCCCGACATTTTTTCCCCAGAACCGGATCTCCCTGTAAACGAATATTTCGAAATGCCATCTCAACCTCCATAAAAATGATCGCGGCCATATTTTTTCAAACCGCCCCTTACTATTAAAATCCGCTAACCGGATTAAAATCAAACTGAACCGAAACGTTTCTGTAATCCCTGTTATCTCTGACGAAACGCTCGCACATGTCCTTTAACGCAACCAGCGTCTGATAATTCTCTGCCTTGATATAGATTACTTTTTTATAGATATCATTCACCTTTGCAACGGCGGCGGCCGCCGGCCCGATCAGATAAATTTTTTTACCTGCAAATTCCCTGCCGCCTCTGCCATCCCCTCCGATGAGGCCGGCAAGACATTCTGCTCCGTATCCTGCCGCAGATTCCTCTTTTGATGCGCACAAAATAACAAGCAGATTCCAGACCGGCGGATAATACATGATTTTTCGGTATTCGATCTCCCTCCTGTAAAATGATTCATAATCCTGCCTGCAGGCCGCACGGATACAGTAGTGATCCGGATCGTAAGTCTGAATGACTGCATCGCCCGGTAAATCTCCCCTGCCTGCGCGCCCTGCTGCCTGCGTCAGAAGCTGAAATGTCCGCTCCGATGCATGGTAATCGCCGATATGGAGAGACAGATCCGCCGCAAGCACACCGACCAGCGTGACATTGGCAAAATCATGTCCTTTTACAATCATCTGCGTTCCGACCAGAATATCCGCCTCCTGATTTGCAAAAGAAGACAGAATCCGCTCATAGCTGTCTTTGCCCCGCGTTGTGTCCATATCCATACGCAGTACGCGCGCCGTCGGAAACGCCCGCTTTACAAGCGCCTCGACTTTTTCCGTCCCCGCTTTAAAACCGCTGATATAGGGGGAACCGCAGGATGGACAGACCACGGGCTCCCGTTCCTCGTAACCGCAGTAATGACAGACCATGCGGCCGCCCCCGTGCTGTCCGAGCGACACATCGCAATGCGGACATTTTATCACATGTCCGCAGGCTCTGCAAGATACAAAACCTGCAATCCCTCTTCGATTTAAGAAAAGAATAATCTGCTGCTTTTTCTTAAGCCGCTCCTCCATCAGCCCGTACAGCCGGCGGCTTAAGATCGAACGGTTGCCCTGCCTTAATTCCTGGCGCAGATCAACCACCTCACAGGTGGCAAGCGGACGCAAATTTACGCGTTTTGTCAGTTCGATCAGCCGGTATTCCCCGTTCCGGGCGCGATAACTGCTCTCCACGGAGGGCGTCGCAGAACCTAAGACTACAATGGCCCCTGCCATTTCTGCCCGTGCAATCGCAGTCTCTCTCGCATGGTAACGCGGAACTTTCTCGCTTTTGTAGGACATCTCGTGTTCCTCGTCGATGATAATCAGTCCAAGATGAGCAAACGGCGTAAACAGCGCCGACCGCGGACCGATCATAATATCAATCTCCCCGTTTTTTGCACGCTCAAACTGATCATAGCGCTCCCCCTGTGAAAGTCTTGAATTCATAATGGACACACGGTCCCCAAAACGGCGATAAAACCGCATCACAGTCTGGTATGTCAGCGCAATCTCAGGAATCAGCACGATTGCCTGACGCCGCTCTTTCGTCACTCGCGCAATCAGTTCCATATAGACTTCCGTTTTTCCGCTGCCTGTCACTCCTTTCAGCAGATATGTACCACAACACCCCCTCCTGTAATCTTTCATGACAGACTCCACTGCCCCAAGCTGCTCTTCATTCAATGAGACGCCGTATTCCTCCCGCACCAGATGCGAGACAGGATTGCGGTAGACGCAAGCGCTCTCAATGACAAGAATCCCTGCTTCCTGCAGCGCTTTTATCACACTGCCGGATACAGAAAGCTTTTTTACGGCATCCTCCCAGGAGAGAACGCCTGATACAAGAAGCGCACGCAAAAGGCGCTCCCTTGCCGTGTTATGTTTTCGTCTGTATTCCTCCAGCAGATTTTTCGCTTCTGTCCCCGTAATCAGAAGCCGCAGCGTTTTCTGCTCTTTCGCCTTTTTCTTCTGACTGACCGGAAGCACGGTCTTAAGCGCCTGGTTCATCGTACCCCCATAGTTTTTTTTCATCCATGCGGCCAGTGCGATCATCTGCGATGTAATCGGGATACTCTCCTTTACAATCCCTGATATTTCTTTTAATTTTGCAATTTCATATTCGGCAAGGTCCGTCAGCTCGACGACATATCCCTTTATGTTTCGGTTCCCGAACGGAATGTCAACCTGCATCCCGACAGAAATCTCCTGTTTTAATCTGTCCGGTATTTTATACTGAAATATTCTGTCCAGTTTTTCCAGTGAAATACCGACAATCACATTTGCATATTCTGCCATACCTGCCGAAACCTCTTTCTTGTCAAATCTCCTGCCAATATCCCTATTATTATATTCCAGTCTTCTTTTTTTGTCAAAAACAATCAAAAGCAAACCGGCTGTTACTGTTCTTTCCGTTCAACGAAAAACCTGAATAAATCAGAATATTTGTGAAAAACTAAACAGAAATATCTTACGGAGGGTACAAACAACAATGAAAGCAAAAAATTTTTTCATCTGTGGACTGACCGGCTGGTGTATGGAAATACTTTTTACTTCTGCAGACTGTATCCGAAAAAAAGACAGACGCATGATCGGCCAGACTTCCCTGTGGATGTTTCCGATTTACGGAATGGCGTCCTGCATCGATTCCATTTATCCGAAAATCAGAAAGGTTCCCGCATTGATCCGCGGTTTTTTCTACTCTGTCGGAATCTTTTCGTTTGAATATCTAAGCGGCTCTTTTTTAAAAAAATATGCCTCCTGTCCATGGGACTACAGCAATGCCAAAACAAATATCAACGGCCTGATCCGCCTCGACTACGCACCCCTGTGGGCTGCAGCCGGCCTCGTTTTTGAACATATTTTAATTGCCGCTAACCCGTCGGCAAAGAATACGCTTTCATAAATGCTTCTTGAAATTCCCATCCGATTATTATATGATATACTCACGGCTGATGAAATCCGCCGTGAGTATCGCGCCTGCCGCGGCCGCTTTGCGGCTTATCTCCTTTTGCGGCTGTGCGCATCCTGTTTTATTGTGCGCCATGGTTTTTCCGGCACGCAATATAGAACAGTTCAAAGGAAGGGAAGGTAATAATATGCGACATTTAATGAGCCCGTTGGACTTCTCTGTCGAGGAACTGGATCAGCTCCTTGATCTCGCCACTGACATTGAGAAGCATCCGCAGCAATATGCCCATGCCTGTGCGGGAAAAAAGCTCGCAACCTGCTTTTATGAGCCAAGCACCCGGACAAGGCTGAGTTTTGAGGCCGCCATGCTGAATCTCGGCGGTTCTGTTTTAGGTTTCGCCAGCGCAGATTCCAGTTCCGCTGCGAAAGGCGAAAGCGTTTCCGATACCATTCGTGTAATTTCCTGCTATGCAGATATCTGTGCCATGCGCCATCCCAAAGAAGGCGCTCCTCTTGTAGCTTCCCAACGATCCAAAATCCCTGTGATCAACGCCGGAGACGGCGGACACCAGCATCCGACGCAGACGCTGACGGACCTGCTCACCATCCGCTCACTGTCCGGAACGCTTGGCAATATGACGATCGGCCTGTGCGGCGATTTAAAATTTGGCCGGACTGTGCATTCTCTGATCCATGCGCTGATCCGCTATCCGAATATCCGCTTTGTATTAATCTCACCGGAAGAATTAAGAATCCCAAGCCTGCTGCGGGAAGACGTGCTGCGGGCAAATAATATCCCGTTTGAAGAAGTGGAGCGCTTAGAGGACGCCATGCCGGAACTGGACATCCTCTATATGACAAGAGTGCAGCGCGAACGCTTTTTTAACGAGGAAGACTATGTACGGTTAAAAGATTTCTATATTCTGACCAAAGCAAAAATGGAGCTTGCAAAGGAAAAAATGCTGATCCTGCACCCGCTGCCGCGTGTCAATGAAATTGCAGTGGAAGTAGACGACGACCCGCGTGCCGCCTATTTCAGACAGGCGCAGTATGGCGTCTATGTACGTATGGCGCTGATTCTGACACTGCTGGAAATCACCGTATAACAACGCAAAAAGGAGTAAAAATCATGCTAAATATCAGCGGAATCCACGAAGGGATTGTGTTAGACCACATCCAGGCAGGCATGAGCTTACAGATCTACCACGATCTTAAGCTTGATAAGCTTGACTGTACGGTTGCCATCATACGCAATGCCAGGAGCAATAAAATGGGAAAAAAAGACATTCTGAAAGTAGAATGTCCGATTGAATTGATCAATCTTGATATATTGGGTTTTATCGACCACAATATCACGGTCAATATCATAAAAGACGACAAGATTGTAAAAAAAGAAGAACTGCATCTTCCAAAACTGGTCAAAAACGTAATCAACTGTAAAAATCCAAGATGCATCACTTCGATTGAGCAGGGCCTTGATCAGATCTTCGTCCTGACCGACGAGGAAAAAGGCACTTACCGCTGCAAATACTGTGAAGAACGCTACCGCAGTCCAAAACGCAAATCACAGTAACGGCCGCAGCAGCTAAAACGGCCGCAGGCAGCAGCAGTTACAGAGCATATTTAAAAAGAGCATGCTAAGGCACCAGTTTCCGGAACTGGCATAGGGCCGTTCATACCCGCGCCCCATATTTGCATACCATGTACCGCCAAACTCCAGGTACTGCAAATACTGGCGGTACTCCATATTGCTCGGCTCCATCTCAACCGCGCGTGCAGCGTGCTCTTTTGCCGTAATGTTGTTTCCGGTCCCCTGGTTTGCGACGGCGCTGTAATAAAACCATCTGGCCCGCCGCTCCTGTCCCGGAACCGCATTCAGCACATGCAGCGCCTCCGCATAACAGCGGTTTACAATATAATTTGCAGCTGCCTGCATCTGAATGGAATCGCCGCTCTGGCTTCCGGCCGTATGGCCGGCATTGCGGTATCCTCCGTAAAAACCGCCCTGCTGTTTTTCTTTCATAATTGCATCGTACGCCTGCTGCACATCTTTAAACTTTTCCTCCGCAGCCGCCTTGTTCGGATTATTGACGTTGGCGTCAGGATGATATCTGCGGCTTAATGCACGATATGCCTTTTTTATCTCTTCATCCGAAGCGTTCCTTGTGACTCCAAGCACCTGATAGGGATCTGTCATTTACTTCTTTTCTCCGTTTCCTCGTTTTTCCTTTTTCAGACGATTATATTCGTATTTTGACCAGATACCGGAATACAGGATATTTCGCAGAATATCCGCATGCCAGATAATCGGCAGCCGCTCAAAAGACTTCGCACACTCGGAGATCATACTGGTCAGCAGCAGCCTCACAAACGTATCCATATCCTGCGCATCCTTTTTGTTCATATAGACAAGCGGATTGTAGCTGTTTAACTTAAGATCTGCCTCATAATCTTCGCTCGCATCCATCAGATAGATAAACTTTCCCAGATAAAAACCGAGCATTTTAAGCTCCGTGGTCCATTCGTCTTCGCGCCAGCAGAGTATCTCTCCCATCATCTCCCCGGACAGCCCGGCCGCAACATCCAGATTTTCCTCCCTGCTCTTTTCGACATGCTCTGTTTTTCTCATGTACTCTTCCACAGCCTGTACCTGGCGCGGATACTTTTTTGCAATACGGCTGTAATCTTTATCCAGCATTTTGGAAAACATCAGTTTTGAATAAGATTTTTCATCTTTCCAATCGTCGATCAGATTATGGTAAGCCAATACGACATTCATATCAGCCGCATAGTCGGTTGCCTCATTGATATACGCAACGCGTTTTTTTGTCGGGTGCAGCGCGCAGACAAACTCCGTTTCCTCATTTTCCAACTCATAGAGACCTGTTAAAAGGACAATCAAAAACGTCATATCATAATTTAAAAGCATCTGTCCCTTTTTTCCGCAGTTCTTCTTTAACTGGCGGCATAATCCGCAATAATAAGCCTGATACGCCTTTTTGCTCTCGGTCGGCAGTCCGGCGGAATTGATATTAATGTAACCAAACACGACGGTTCTCCTTTAATCAGTTCTTCAGCTCTTTTTCACAAATTCGGTTTTACATTTCGGACAGGTAATACAGATCTTTCCATGGCCTTTCGGAACACGAACTCTCTGGCGGCATCCCGGACATTTATAAAAGCGGTAGATGCTCCGCTGCGCCCACCTGGTCCGAAAACCGTTTCTCCGGATGGAAGCCCTGTATCTAAGATCCCGAAACTTTTGATTTTCCTGATAACGTTTTGCGGTGTTGCGGGAAAACATCCGGTAAATCTGAACAATAAACAGCATAATGCCGATCCAGTAAAAAACGGAAAGCGGAGGAAGCAATACAGAAAACAGGGAGATTACAAAACAAATCAGCACTGTAACGTTTAACGCTTTCCCCAGTTCATCCGCTCCATACCTTCCAATCATAAATTTCTGCAGCTTTTCTCTCATATCACGCATCCCTTTCTCTGATAAGGTAAAAAACGGCGCCACGATATGGCGCCATCCCATTCATAAGGAATATGTTAAACCTATCCAAAATACCAGTCAATATATCTATCAACTTTTAAGAAACATTTTAGATTTTGATTAGATATGCTTCGCAGACATATCAGACTTTTCGCTGCATATCTTCTGCATCCCGTGCAAAGCGCACCGCTGTCTGGGCAGTGATACGGCTTTTCATGTAAAGGGAATAGATCGCGTCATCCATGAAAACCATTCCTTCCGCAGACGCCGACCGGATCACTGCCGTAATCTGTGCCGTCTTCTCTTCACAGATTAAACTGCGTATCACCGGATTCGCAATCATTACCTCAAACGCCGCCACGCGCCCTTTTGCCTCGCGCCGCGGCAGAAGCTGCTGTGCGGTAACACCGAGCAGTACGTTTGCAATGCGAAAACGCATTTTTGCCTGTTCTCCGATCGGATACAGGCCAACCAGACGCTCCACCGCATCGGCAGCGCTGTCCGTGTGCAGTACGGCCACAACAAGATGGCCCGTCTCCGCGGCCGTAACGGCAAGCGACGCCGTCTCCGAATCCTTACATTCTCCCAGCAGGATAATATCCGTATCCTGCCTGAGAGCAGCCTTGATCGCAGAAGCGAATGTAATACAGTCTGCCCCCACCTCCCGCTGACAGACAATGGACCGATCCGGTGAAAACAGATATTCGACCGGGCGCTCAATTGTCACCACCGATTTTGCCGCGTCATTCGCAATGCCTGCCACAAATGATGAAGCCGTCGTTGTCTTCCCGCTTCCTGTCACACCTGCAATCAAAATCAGGCCGCTCTTGCGACCGGCCAGTGTAAAGAAAGAATCCGGCAGCCCTATCTCCTCTTTCGACGGAATATCTGCCGGAAGCATATGAAGCGTCATCGCACAGCTTCCCCGCTGACGAAATGTACTAAGACGTACACGGCATCCCCCTGCGGAACGCACGGTTTCTGTTCCGCCTTTCTCCTGCAGCTCTTTGCGCTGCTCTGCATTGAGCAGCATACGCGAAAGGCTTTCTGTCTCCTCCGGGTCTACCGTCTCCTCCGACGCAGGGATCAGCTCTCCGTCCACACGGAACATCGGGCGCATTCCCGCCGTCAGATGAATATCCGACGCGTTTTTTTCTTTCGCCGCCCGCAGTATGCTCTCTATTATCCCAATTTCCGTATTTTCCATTTCAAACCTCATAATATAAAAAAGTAAGCAGGACGATAAGCCGGGTTATGTCGCGAATGATCATCTGTCTCGAACGGCTGTTGCCAGCCGCCTCAGGCAACCAACCTAAAGCTGGCGGGCCGCGTACGCTTTGTTTCGGTCTTGCTTCGGATGGGGTTTACATATGCCCCCGCCGTTACCGGCGGGGCGGTAGTCTCTTACACTGCCCTTCCAACCTTACCGGAATACCCGGCGGTATATTTCTGTTGCACTTTCCTTGGAGTCGCCTCCACCGGACGTTATCCGGCATCCTGCCCTGTGAAGCCCGGACTTTCCTCAGCCCATAAAGAGCCGCGATCATTTGTCCTACTTACTTTTTTTCTAATTTAAGATAGAATTTGTCTGCTGAATGACTTCCTCTACTTTTGCGGCAATCTGGGATACGGAATCCATCGACTCCTGAATCAGCTTCCCATTCTCGGACGTATGATGCACATCCTCAATCGCCGTCTCTATCGCACTCATCAGTCCGACAATTGTTCCGTTAAATTCTTCAATTACATTTGTTATATCGCCAATCGCGGACTTTATACTTTCATCGTTTTTCTTCGCGGACGCGACTGACAATTTGGAACTGTCAGACAGATCGCGGATATTGGATGCGACAACGGCAAACCCCCGACCTGCTTCTCCTGCCCTTGCTGCCTCGATTGCCGCATTTAAAGAGAGCAGGTTGATTTTACCGGCAATCTTTCCTACATCCTGAGTCATGACATTATACCCTTCCACACTCTCGTGGATATGCTGTGCCGACTCCCGAATACTGCTGTTTAATTCGGACAGCTGTCCCATATGGGATGTGACATTTTTCATCTCCCCTACGGTGTGCTCTCCGGACTCGCAGATCATATCCGCCTGCTGTTCTACCTGCTGTATATTGGCGCGCAGCTTTTCAAATGCTTCCATCAGTTCTTCATTCATTTCAAGCACCTGATTGTTTACCTGCTCTACATTGCTGCGCTCCTCCTGAATTACTTTCAGCATATACTGATAGCAGTTCTCTTTTTCATTGATGCCTTTGGCAAGCGCAACCGCCATCTCACGACAGGTACGGAAACCACAGGCATGACAGTTGAAATTCTTTTCTTTCTCCGTTTCTTTTCGAAGCTCTTTGTATGCGCGCTCAATATCTGCCTCTGTCACTGTAATCTCTTTTATCTCATGCTTCTGATACGTGCGGATATAATCATTTAAATGCAGTTTTTTGTCAAATTCTGCAAACTGCAGATCCTGCCCTTTCTTCGACGTGTAAGTTTTGCGGCGCACTTTCTTTGCATACTGTTCCACATCGTACATAATATTATTCATTGCGAAACAGTGGTAATCGGTACCGGTCGCCGGTCCCCCGTTGCAGCCGTCTTTACAGCTTAAAACATCGTATACCGTCGGAAGGTCTTTTTTGCGCTGTTTCATGTATAATTCCAGATCCGCATACAAATGGTCTGTCCCCTCCGAGGTCGCGATCGACATATCCGGATCATGAATCAGAAGATTTTTCATCAGACCGCCCGGTCTGGGATAAATTGCGCCCTCCAGGCCGATATCTCCGTCAAATTCAAATTCGCTGTATATTTTTACTTCCGGAAGGTTGATTTTGTTTTCATGAAAAAAAACTTTCAGATGCTCCATTGTGACATTGTAATCAATCACATTTGTCTCGTGAAATTCATCGGACTTTGCAATACATGGTGAAATTGCAGCAATTTTCCCCTTATATCCGAGGACTTTGCGTATATAGATGCCAAGACACAGCATCGGACTGTGTATGGGGGAGAGGTGCTCCAGTAATGCATGTTTATGTTTTAACACATAATTCACTACCGCTGCGCACGGCTGCGATATCAGTTTTGCATCCGGATGCTACTGCACATAGCGCACATGCGCCCAGGTACAGATATCGGCGCCAAACGAAACATCATAAATCTTTTTGATGCCCTGGTTACGAAACCATTGGAGCGCATGGCGCCAGTTTCCGTCAAACGAAATCTTAATAGACGGCGCCGCGATCAGAATCAATTCTTTTCCTGCCTTTAAATCTCTCATAAACGCGTCAATGTCATCCTCAAACGATCTCGCCTGATGCGAACACGCCTTGATACAGGCGCCGCACTTGATGCATTTGTTGTCGTCAATATGTATGACCAGCTTTCCGGCAGCATCGGTGGCTGCAACATTTGCGTCCATAATGGGACATTCCCTGACACACGCATTGCATCCGACACATTTTTCACTGTCCAGAACAATCGTTCCCATTTTTTTCTCCCCCTGTATTCTGTTTTTGATTCTTATATTTTACCACTTTTTCTTAACTATTGTCCAGCACTTTTCAAAAATGTGACAGATTCAGACAGGGAAACAGGAACCGCCGATAAATTCCCTTAATATTGAATTTGGAACAATTTCGTCTGCAGGCATCGGAAGAAAATAATCCAGAAACTTTAACAGCCGCTTAGCTTCCAGATATTCCGCACAGTCCTTTTCGATCGCAAACAACAGAGGCTGCGCATACAGCTTTAAAACGGCAAGCTCATAGATCAGCGCCGAATTAAACATCACGTCCGCCCCCTCCTGAAACGGAAAAATATAGCGCTCCTCCCCTCTTCGCACCGAGTCCCACATCGCAATCGTCCGTTTCGCCGACGTCCCTCTGGTCCTCGCGTCCCGCACAATTCGACGGATCAGTCTGCCGTCCGTTGTCGGCAGGTAATTATGCTCGTCAATATTTAACTGTGTCAGCGCACTGATATAAATTTTATATTTGCTCTCAACCGGAAGCGAATAGGATAATCTGTCGTTCAATCCATGTATCCCCTCAATCACGAGCACATCCTCCGGTCCAAGCTGCATTGACTTGCCGTTGTACTCCCGGCGTCCCGTTTTGAAATTAAAAGTCGGCAGCTCCACCCGTTTCCCCGCGAGCAGCTCGTTCATATCACGGTTAAACAGTTCCACATCCAGCGCTTCCAGACATTCCAGATCAAGTCTGCCCTCCTCGTCGCGCGGGCACTTGTCCCTGTCAATATAATAATCGTCCAGCGGAACCGGATGCGGTTTAATCCCCTTTGCCGCAAGCTGAATGGAAAGCCTGTGCGAAAACGTTGTCTTTCCGGACGAGGACGGCCCGGCAATCATGATAAACTTGCGCCCGCCCGTCTCTATCACAGATTTTGCCAGCTGGCCGATGCGCTCCTCAAAAAGAGCTTCCTGCGTCAGCACAATCTGCTGCATCCTGCCCTGCGAAATGGCGTCGTTCAACGCCCCGACTGTATCAATTTCCAGCATTCTGCCCCAGTCTCTGGAGCGTTTGAGCGCCTGAAATAATTTATTGGACGGACGAAACGGCGCGACTTCTTTTGGATTTTTATCCGGAAAGAGCAGCACAAAACCGGACTGATACGGCATGATATCAAAATAGCGCAGATAACCGCTCGACGGAACCATAAACCCGTAATAATAGTCTTTGTAATGATCCATCACATAGATATTGACGCGTGAACTGATGCGGTAACGGAACAGTTTTTCCTTATCTGCCATGCCAAGCTTTCGAAACAGCTGCACCGCGTCGTCCGTGTTTAAGCTGCGCTTTTCAATCGGGTAATCCATCCGAACAAGCCGCTCCATCTCCTGTTTCATCCTTTGCGCCATGGCGTCATCCACGGAAAGAAGAGCCGACTGCCCGTCTTTTTTCTGTACCAGTTCACAATAATAGCCCTGACCGATCGAATACATCACGCGCACAATCACTGTCTCTTTTTCACTCAAAAGATTATGTACCGCTTTCTGCATCAACAGCGTCATACTTCTGCGGTATGCTTTGCGCCCGATCTGATCCGCGGTTGTAAGAAACCTGATCTCCCCGTCCGTCTTCGCCTTTTTATACAGCTCGCGCAGACGGTTCCCGTGCAGCACAAGCACAATATCATCCGGATAATTATCCTGATATTCCCGCGCAATCGCAAGATAATTTGTCCCAACCGGATATTCTTTTTCTTTCCCCTCGATAAAAAGAGTAACCGTCTCCTTTTTCGTCTCTTCCCCCATGCTGTATTACCGCTCCTTTCCCACAGCTGATCCAATTCTCTTTTCCTGTTATCTTTGCACCGGACTTTTGATCCGTCTTTCGTCCCAGTCAATCTGTTTTCTCATAATAACGCATCGCTCGCTTATTATCGTCTAAAATCTGCCCGATCTGACGCGCTCTCTCAGCAGTCCTCCCGACGCTTCCCTGTCCGGCCAGACGGCTTAATATTGCTTCATGCACCGACTTTTCTTTCTGCAGATACCGGTAAAGAACAGGGTGGCGCGAAAGAAGCAGCTGCTCCCCATACAGGTAAAACAGTTCGTCCTTAACGCTCTCAAAAAAGGGATCGTACTGTACGCGCATCATCGGGTAAAACTTACCGTCCTCATAAACCATATCTTCATTTCTGACCGCAAATCCATGCCGGGATAAATATATGCGCAGGTCTCTTAGTTTAGACTGCGGCTGGAGAACGATTTCTTTTGCTGCGCGAAAGATACTGCCGCCCTCCTCCAGAATATGCATCATGACGCCGCCGCCCATGCCGGCGATCAATATGCTGTCCGCCTCCCCCTCTGCGAGCGCGGCTGCGCCGTCTGAGAGACGCGTCTCAATAAAATCTGACAGACCGGCTGACGCAATATTCTCCTTTGCGCGCAGCAGCGGCCCCATACCGATATCCATCGCAATCGCCGACGATATCCTTTTTTTCTGATACAGATAGACAGGAACAAACGCATGATCCGTACCGATATCCGCCAGCGTCCCGTTTTCGAAGACAAGGGACGCCGCCGCCTGCAACCGTTTTGACAATTTTATCGTACTGTCCATACCGATCTACTCAAGATAATCTTTCAGCTTACGGCTGCGGCTCGGATGACGCAGCTTTCGCAGCGCTTTCGCCTCAATCTGGCGGATTCGCTCACGCGTGACGTTAAATTCCTTGCCGACCTCCTCAAGTGTGCGCGCGCGGCCGTCCTCCAGCCCAAAGCGCAGCGTCAGGACTTTCTGTTCACGCTCGGTCAGTGTTCCAAGGACCTCCTCCAGCTGCTCGCGCAAAAGCGTAAATGCAGCCGCATCCGCAGGAATCGGCACATTGTCATCCTGAATAAAATCTCCCAGATGGCTGTCCTCCTCCTCTCCGATTGGCGTTTCCAGCGATACCGGCTCCTGTGAAATTTTTAAAATCTCCCGCACACGCTCCACCGGCATTTTCATCTCCTCCGCGATCTCCTCAGGGGAGGGTTCTCTGCCAAGCTCCTGCAACAGCTGCCTGCTGACCCGGATCAGTTTATTGATTGTCTCGACCATATGAACCGGAATACGTATCGTCCTTGCCTGGTCCGCGATCGCGCGCGTAATCGCCTGACGTATCCACCAAGTCGCATAGGTCGAAAATTTATAGCCTTTGCGGTAATCAAACTTTTCCACCGCTTTGATCAGGCCAAGATTGCCCTCCTGAATCAGATCAAGAAACAGCATCCCCCTTCCGACATAACGCTTTGCAATACTGACAACAAGTCGAAGATTGGCCTCGGCAAGACGTTTTCTGGCCTCCTGATCGCCAAGCTCCATGCGTTTCGCAAGATCAATCTCCTCCTCTGCACTCAGAAGCGGTACTTTTCCGATTTCTTTTAAATACATTCGAACCGGATCCTCAATGGAAACGCCGTCCGGAACAGTGAGGTCTATTTTTTCTACCTCAATCTCTTCCTCATCCTCTACCTCCAGTAAAATATCTTCATCGGTATCGTCATCCGTAATTCTTAAGACATCAATATTATTAACTTCCAGAAAATCCAAAATTTTCTCAAACTGTTCCGCATTTAACTGCAAATCCGCAAAAAAATCGCTGATCTCCTGATACTCGAGCATGTTTTTCTTCTTTTTCGCCAGAGAGAGCATTTCACTTAACCGCTCCTTAAATTTCGCCTGGGCAGCCTCTCTGGAATGATCGTCCCCATGGATCTTTTTTGCGGGATCCGTCTTTTTTACATTTTCAGTTTTTTTTGTATTTTCTTCTTTCTTTGCCATGTCGTTTCATCCTCTCATAGTTCGTTACTATTTTGTCCTTAATCTACAGGAAACATACAAAACTAATGTAATCGTTCCAGCTCCTCCAGCTGACGCTTATCCTCCACAAGCTTCATCATCCCCGCCATATCAGAGGGCGGGATAGTTTTCGAGCGGCGCCTGATGCTGCTGTCTTTTATGCGGATAACCGTATCCCAGAGCGCCTTTTCCATTTCTTCCGGCGTATTTACCTGTTTTAATCCGGTGTGGAACATACCGGCAATCTCACGCTGTTCTTCTTCTTTCGTAAACATACTGACTATCTGTGCCGGCGCAAAAGAACCGTTCCTGTCATACTGCTCATACATAAGCTCTGCCGCTTTCTGATATAGTTCTTCTGTAAAATCCTCCGGCGAAATATATTTCCTGACACGCAAAAACAGCCCATCCTCCTGGATCAGCCAGGTCAACAGCAATTTTTGCGACTGTTTCAGCCCGTCCTCTTTTTTTTGCTCTGCAGCCGCTTTTCCAAACCGCGTATCTTTGGGCCTCTGGGCCGCGTACAGGCTGCCGTCCCGGTTCATCGCGCCTCCATAGCGGTTTACCAGCCGCTTCAGATCCTCCGACGCAATCCTGTATTTTGCTGCGACTGCCTCGATATAATTATCCCGTTCCAGTTTCTCCGAAAAAGCACAAAGCCGCTTAGCCGTCTCGTTATAAAACTGCGTCTTTCCCTGCGGGTCTTCCAGATCATACTGCTGTTCTAAAATACGAATCTCAAACAGAAAACTGTTTTCGGCCTGTTCAATGCGTTCTTCGTAGGCAGCCGCCCCGAACGCGCCGATAAATTCATCCGGGTCTTTGCTCGGCCGCATATTTACTATTTTTGCGGCAATGCCTGCTTCGTTTAAAATCGGAATCGCGCGCAGCGCGGCTTTGACGCCGGCCCCATCGCTGTCATAGGTCAGACACACCTCTTTTGTATAGCGGGAAAGGAGTACTGCATGCCCCGGCGTGAGCGCCGTGCCGAGCGAAGCGACCGCATTGTCAAACCCCGCCTGATGAAGCGCAATCACATCCATATACCCCTCGCACAGCAAAAGATATGGTTTTCTTGTCGTACGGGCAATATTTAACCCGTACAGATTCCTGCTTTTATCAAAAATCGGCGTCTCCGGTGAATTTAAGTATTTCGGTTTGGCATCTCCCATAACGCGGCCGCCAAATCCGATCACTTTCCCATGGATATCCATAATCGGAAACATCGCACGGTTCCAGAATTTATCGTAACCGCCCCGCTTCTCGTCAAAACTGACCAGTCCGGAATCCCGCAGGAGCTCGTCCTCATAGCCAAGTTTCCTGAGATAACCATAAAGCGAGCCGCTGTACTGGTCGGAATAACCAAGTCCAAACCGTCGCATGGTCTCCTCCGTAAGCCGCCTGCCCTTAAAATAATCGAGCGCACGTTTCCCACGCTCACTGCGCAGCAGCATATAATAATATTTTGCAGCGTCTTTCTGCACTGCCAAAAGTCTTGTCTTCTTGTCGTCTAACGCTTTCTGCTCCGCCCCGTATCCTTGTTTCGGCAGCGCAATATTCGCGCGTTCGGCTAACATTTCAACCGCTTCCGCAAACGTAAAATTTTCATATTGCATCAAAAAAGTAAATACGTTTCCGCCAGCCCCGCACCCGAAACAGTAATACATCTGTTTGCCGGGGACAACGGAAAAGGAGGGGGAT
>CAMUHN010000040.1 GCA_947088675.1 uncultured Roseburia sp. | reverse complement strand
CCTTATGCGGCTGTGTGCATAACTTTATACTGACGGTCAGCCTTTTCGACCGTCAGTATATTTAAAAAAACGTTTCTCCAGATCCGCCGTTCGGATAAAAAGCGTGCCCTTATTAATCTGATAACGTATCCCATGGCTCTGCCACGTATTTGCATCCACTTTCGAATCCGTCCGGGGATCCAGATAAAAACTGTCGCTTACATATCCCGAACCGCTGCCGCTGTTGCCATTCGATACATAATACGCGCCGTCTCCTGCCGGCAGGATTGTAATACGAAACGCCGCTATATCATCCTCCGAAATCCACCCGCTTTTATCCGGGTAAGAAAAGACCCGCATCGTAATGAAATCTTTCTGCGGTACAACGTCATACATGTCCGCCTGAAAGATGCGGACCTCAAAATCCGTATATCCGATCTCTTTGGGTTCCACAATCACACTAAAGGATTTGGATGATTTTGACAGCGTAATATCAGCCACATCATTATTCTTTGTAATCAATCCGACTGTCTCTTTCTGTTTTAAACCGTTTGCGTTTATCTTCACTTTTTCGTATCGGTTCGGAAACAGGCGCACGTCATATTTTTTTGCGGACAGTCTTGTTCTGACCGTAATTTTGCATTTCAGCTGCCTGCCGGCAGAACCTGCTCCCACAGTCGCAGTGATCGTTGCGGTTCCCACTTTTTGGGCCGTCACAACGCCGGCGGAAGAAACGGAAGCGACTTTTTTATTGTCAGACCTCCACATTACATGCTTTTTCGTTCCGGAAACCTTTAACCTGAACTTATCATTCACATAAAGTTTTTTGGATTTTGCATTTAGCTTTACGGAAGCGGCTTCCACGGTAAGCGCTGACGGAAAGACCGCGATATGCTGCGCCGGCATAAAACAAACTGCCAGAACAGCCAGCGCCATGATAACAGATTTCTTTGTAAATCGGATCAAATCTCTCATCTCCTCCATGTATTTTCGATTATTATATAACAAAAACGGAAAAAAAGGAATCCCCATTTCAAATCGGGACTTCCCGGCAGCGGCGGAAATACTGCTGTAAACGAAGCGGCCGGCAGCGCCAGAAATTCCTTGAAGTATCTTACATCCCATGCTATGATAATTGCATGAATAAAGAAAACAGAGGCGGAACTTAAAATGATTGCAATTCAGATACTGGAAGTACGGGATTTTATGAATAAATTTTTGCTGAGTGAAATGTTTGACCATTTTCTGCTTCAGGAGGCAGTCATCGCATCCGACGTCGTCTGGTCTTTAGACGGCAGACTGCAGGACGGATTTTTTTCTCAGGAAGAAATTTCAGAACAGGGACTTTCCGGTTTTACTTTTCTTCCTTTCGGAAACATCCGTACACGCTGCTTTGACCTGATCAAGGGACGGCGCGCGCCGTCTTTCTTTAAATTTGTCCTGCTGCTCTCACCCGATAACTTAAAACGCACGCTTACAAAACTGCACAGCACGTTTTCTGCCGGCGATATCAGCGGCATGTTTTTAAACCTGAAATTTCAAAACGGACAGCTTGTCGTGACAAGCGGTGTTTCCTGCCGCATTTTTTCCATGGACAAAAGCCTGGAACACGAGTGGGACAGCCTGATCCGTCAGTTTTTTAAAAAACATCAGATTACTTTTCTCGAAGTTTAGATTTTCTGCTTTACTTTTCGCCTCTGACATGCTATTATAAATACAGCTGTTTATCACGGCGATTATATTTATATGGAGGTACTTTTGATGAAAGGTACAGTAAAATGGTTTAACAACCAAAAAGGGTATGGATTTATCTCCGACGAATCCGGCAATGATGTATTTGTACATTATTCAGGACTTAACATGGAAGGTTTTAAATCCCTCGACGAAGGCGCTGAAGTGGAATTTGACGTAATTGATGGCGCAAAAGGGCCGCAGGCAACAAATGTAACGACTATTAAATAAGTTTCTTTGTAATAGTCTTACAGTGATTAATCAGATGTTTTAAGTATTTTTTTCTTTTAAAATAGAATTTGATTTTTATTTGCTAGAATAAGATATTGTAAACTGTGGATTAAAAAGTTTGCTAAAAGTAAAAAGGACTGCCGGCATCTGCCGCGCATTTTCCTTTTGACCCAATGTAAAAAGAACCCCGCGGGACAAACGCGTTTCACACGCTGCCCTCCCCGTGGGGTTCTTTTCTTTCTGACAGTTTATGCTATTTTTTGATTCTGATCTTTACAGTCCCGCTGTATTTTCCATATATTCTGCCGCCCGCAGAATCCAGATTACAGGCCCTGATTCGTACGTAACAGGTTTTCCCCTTTTTCATCTTTTTCAATACGGCTTTTTTTCCAGTTGTCGTCACTGCAGACGCTTTTTTAAACTTACTGTTTGTGGCATACTGGATTTCGTAACCGTCTGCTCCGCCTTTTACCGCTTTGAAGCTTACAGCAACCTGCCCTTTTTTCCTGTTTTTTAAAACAGGCTTATTAACGGTTTTTGGAACTGCCGTTTTTTTCCAGTGCGCATAGACCGTAATATTTCCGGTAACAGCCGTTTGTTCCGTTATTCTGCTTCCGCCGTTTTTGTTAAAAGTAATCGTATACCATATCGCTTTCCGAATACTCGTAGGTTTTGAGACACGTCGCTTTTTCCGGACGTTTCGTCGGATTCGGAACAAAAAAAAGAAAGGAGGCCAGAGAACAATAAAATATTATTGCAATCTGGCCCCTTTTTTGATAATACGAAACTGAAATATACATTTTTATTTTTTCCTAAAACCTACAGAAAAAGAGAAACTGTCTACCGGAAATTAACCCGTTTATTTATTCCGGCGCGCCATATTTCACATGCATTCTTTTTCTCCGCGTTTCTGATACATCATCACAAAGCTCAGCAGAAAAATTCCCGCACACGGAATCAGATTGGAAAACATTCCTGCAGAAAGGCTGACAGAATCCGCCACAATCCCGATGATCCACGGCATTAAGATCGCTCCGATTCCGGCCACCGGAAGCATAATTCCCATACTCTCTACACTCATTTCCCTGCCGACGCCGGCCACGGCAACCGGATTGACCCCGGCCATTGCAAAAGCAAATCCAAACAGCATAAGAACTGCAGGGATCGGACTTGCTGCAAGCATCAGGCCGCCATATAAAACAGTACATCCGATTCCCATCAAAGCCAGCGCTCTGTATGTATTTCTGACCGGAAAGACAAATGCGATCAAAAGCCGCCCGGCAAGCGTCGCCCCCCACATAATCGTCACTGTATAATTGCTCAGCGTGCCGCTTAAAATCCCCTGATCCTTATAGTAGGTCACAAGCCAGCCCGCCACGCTTGTCTCAGCCGCATTCTGGCAGAATACAAGCCCTGTCAATATCCAGAATGTTTTGCTCTTTAAAAATGCAAAGCTGCTTTGCCCATTCTGCCCGTTTTGATCCTCTCCCCGCTCCGGAATCTTCGCCGCAAGGAAAATCAGCCAGAAAATAAGCCCAAGAACAGCGATTCCGATCATCGGCAATGTATTGCCGCCCTTTAACAGTACCGCAATCACCAACGGACACAAAAGCGCCCCGCCCGCATAACAGGCATGCATCAGGCTCATGCCCCTTGTCCTGTCCGCACAGTTATTCCCGACAAGAATGGTGCAGTTATTTATCGCGCATCCCTTTGCAATCCCGACCAGCAGAAACGCCGCTGTCAGCAATGCAGCCGCTCCGCTCAGTGTCATCAGAAAATACCCGATCATATAACCGCTGCAGAGCAGCACGACCGTATTTTTTGCTCCGATTTTATTCGGCAGGATACCGGAGGCAAACGATGCCGCCATATTGCCGATACTCAGAAATGAAAGCAGCGTTCCCGTCACTCCGTAAGAAAAACCATATTTTTCCTGTAAAATACTGACAATAACGCCGCTGGAAATGGAACACAGCCCGCTCAGAAAAAACGTGGCATAACCGGTACGGCATAATTTTTTATCCATAATCATCCCCATTTCTGCGCTGTCTTTTCGCATAAACAATATGCGCCAGGCGCCTCTTTTATTTCGTCAACTCCGCAAATATCACATTCTGCAGCCTTTTTGCAACCGGAAGCCAGCCCGCATTTGTCACCTGTGTAAAAAATAAAACTGTCATGCAGTCTGCCGGACTGTTGCAGAAAAATGTTCCCATCCATCCGTCCCAGCCGTAAGAACCGTTTGTACCAATGACCGGAGATTTATTCTCATCGACCAGAATACGCATCAGATTCCCGTAATTATATCCCGGATAATCGGCATCCCACCCTAAATTTTTACATTGCTTTTTATTCAGTTTCGGCGATGTCATAAAACGCACCGTTCTCTCTTTTAAAATCTGTTTTCCGTGATAACTGCCGCCGCACAACAGCATTTCCGCAAAATGGCTGTAGTCATCCGGGGTAGAGGTCAGGCCTGCGCCGCCCGACTCAAATACCGGAACACGGTCCATCGCGTTGATAATGCCAAGATGATTGCCGCAGTAAGGGGTCAGCGCGCCGTCCGCGGCTCTCTCAAAACTGGACACAAGCCTCTTTTTATTTTCTTCCCTGACGGTAAATCCGGTGTCATACATCTCAAGCGGCAGCAACAGCTCCCTCTTTACAAACTCCCCGAATGTTTCTCCGCAGACGACTTCAATCACCGCGCCCAAAATATCGGCTGACACCCCGTAATCCCAGGACTCGCCGGGCTGGAAATTCAGCGTGCACCGCCCCAGCAGATTCGCAGCCTCACGCGTCGTAACCGGATTTTTTGACAACAGGCGCCTGTCAATTTCGTCAAATACAGCCTGCGTCTGTACGCCAGCCATTGTATTCGGATTGCCATATACAAGGCCGGACGTCATATTTAAAAGATCTCCTATCGTCACTTCACGATTCACCGGAACTGTACGGCCGCACGCGGCAACACACTGATTTTGAAAACCGTCCAAAAATCTGGACACCGGATCCGAACAGAGAAGTTCTCCCGCCTCGATCAGCTTCATTACTGCTGCGGAAGTGATCGGCTTTGTCATCGAATAAATACGGAAAACGGCGTCGCGCGTCACCCCCTCCTCCGTATATATAAGTTCTTTGTGGTTCTTACGCACAAGAAGCAGACCATACGGAATTTCATTTGCGCGGATTGCGTCCGCAATTATTTTATGTAGTCGCTGTTCCAGCATTATCCTCTCCTCTTTCCTGTGCGAACACAGAGAAAACCAACCGTCTTCCCTGTGCCGCCATACTGTTTTCTATTTTTTAATCTGATTTAATTTTTCATTTAATGCCAGCAGATCCTCTTTCGGAATTTTCTCACTGATTGCCCCCATCAGATTCACCATCCTGATAATTGTAAAACTGCCCATCATCTCCATCATTTTGTCACTGAACATGGACGTGCCGTGTTCTTTTTCGGAAGCTCCGGCTTTCCCGAGAAATTCTGTCATCAGCTTTTTGCCTTCCGGTTTTTCCATGATCTGCGCCAGCTTGTCGTTCAGCGAAAAATATCCTTCCGGCGCAGTAATGTCGAACCAGTTTAAAACAGCTCCTTTCTCTTTCAGACGGTATGCCTCGTCAAATTCGTCTACTTTTCTGATCCTGCTTTCATCGGTGCAAGCGCCCGCAACTGCCTTTAACTCGGATTCGCCCTGATTGGGGACTTTAAAGTAGAAAAAATGCACATCGCTCTTCTGTTTTCCAAGACTTTTTCCGTTGACAAACAACTCCACCTGCGGCTGGTTGGAATAAACGGTCACATTTGTCGCATCCTCAGCACGGTTGATATAACGCTTTCCGCAGATATGCACAAACGGCTCGTCAGAAAGCCATGCTTTATAGGCGTAAAACGCATCCTTTTTGTAATTGCGGTCAAATGTCACAAGCCCTTTATGGTTTTGCCCGTTTTCTCCGCCTTCATTTCTCGCATCGGCGCCAAAATCAAACATATTCCACACATGCGTCGCCCACAGATAATCCCTGGTATAGAGCTGCTTAATCAGTTCTTCATGATAATATGCCTGATATTCCTCCGTATAATCCCCCTGTTCGGGATCCGATGTATGCCAGTTTAATCCCTCGCATCCGTACTCGCTGACGCCGATCGGAATATCCGGAAAAACCTCATGAAAATGGTCAAACCATGGCCCGTTCATCGACGTATCTCCGCCATACCAGCCAAAGTAATGGTTATAGGATACTACATCCGGAATTTTAATATAAGGATCGTTGATATCGCACATAGATACCGCCGCAATCACGGTTTTTCTGTACGGATCCATCTCGTGCACCATATCGTTTAAAATCCGGTGATTTTCCAGCAAATCCTCATTTGAGGCGCCGGCCATTGTAATCTCATTGGAAAGCCCCCAGACAACAATACAGGTATGATTATAATTCTGCGTAACAAGCTCACGCATCTGCGAAATTGTGTTCTCCCTGCCGTTCTTCATCTGGGAGGAAATATAGGGAATCTCGGCCCAGACGACCATACCGCACTCGTCGCACAGATCATAGAAAAACTGATCGTGCTGATAATGCGCAAGCCTGATCGTGTTCGCACCGACTTCACAGATCAGCTCCATATCGCGCCTGTGGTGTTCCGGCAGCAGTGCATTTCCGATCCCCCACCAGTCCTGATGGCGCGAGACGCCGCGCAGCGGATAACTCTCCCCATTTAACAGGAATCCCCTCTGCGGGTCAATCGTAAAACTTCTGCACCCGAACCTGGAACTGACCAGATCAAGAACCTCATCCCCGTCGGAGAGCGTGACTTTTACCGTATACAGATAGGGATCCCGCCTGCCATGCCACAAATGCACATCCGGAATTTCCAGTGTCACCTTATCAACTGTGACCGGCGTTCTCTCCTCACAGATTAAATTTCCATCCGCATCTCTGATCTCATAGTGAAGCTCCTGTGTCATTTTTTCATCGGTCAGAAAAACTTTGATGCCGACGTTTGCTTTGTCCCCCGCAACCTCCGGCGTCACGGTATAGCCCGGCCCGCCGTAATATGTGAGGTCAAAATGGGACTTCGGTACTGCAATCAGCGAGACGTCGCGATATAACCCCCCATAAAAGGTGAAATCTGCATTTTGCGGATAAACCTGGTCGTTCGCACTGTTATCAACTGCTATCACAATGAGGTTTTTCTCTTCCAACGCGTCCGTCACATCCACGCGCCAGGTCGAATAACCACCGTCGTGATGCGCCAGTTTTTTGCCGTTGATATACACGTCGGCTGATGAATTCGCGCCGCGCAGTTCCAGATAATATTTCTCATTCTGCGGCAGTTCGCTCTTTTCCACTTCTTTTGCGTAATAACACATCCCCCGGTAATAATCGGCTCCTCCGTCCTGCCCGTCGATTGCGTTCCACGTATGCGGCAGATTCACAAAATACCATTTTTCTGGCATTTCCGTAGGAACTTCTGCTGCATCTTTCGTAAAAGCCCACTTCGTATTCAAATGGTAAATCTCTCTCATAATGCACTCCCATCCTGCGATATTTTCTTTCTTATATTTACCAAATGAAGCCGTCGCTATTCCCTGTTTTTTATATTGTTTCCAGTCTGCGATATTCCTCCTCTGTCAGCGTTACAACAGAACCGTGGCGTTTTTTGATACCGCCCAAATCATAACTGCCCGGCTCCCTGATTTGGAAAACCCCGGTTGATAAATCTTTACACAGAAGCGGCAGATAACCTTTTTGAGAGGCAAACTGATCTACAATCAGGCACCATGCGTTTTGCTCCGCTATATAATAGGCTTCCGGTCCTTCGACTCCATACAGGCCGTCCAGAGTCTCAGATTTGATTTCGGTGAACGCTCCGTTCAGATCCGCTCCGCAGTCCATACGGATCAGCTTTGTCGTCTCATCTTTTGAAAAACGATAGTAAATGCCGTTATCCTCAATAATTGTCGTATCAATCACATGGTTGTCACGCTCTATATAAATTTCCGGAGTGGAAAACGCGCGAAAATCTTTTGTATAGGAAGCGTAAATCCGCTGTTTCGGCTCTCTGTCACCGTCAAGCTTTACCATGGACGCCCAAAAAACAAGATATGCATCTTTCTTTTTATCATAAATTGCCTCCGGCGCCCAGACGCATCCGGCGCCCTCTACGCCGACCTGTACACTGCGCTCCTCTGACCAGGTTACAAGGTCGTCAGATTCCCAGACAATCAGGGAACGGCTCCCCTCGTACTGCGCCGCATCCCAGCCCTTATTATTTTCTATCTTAAGATCCGTCGCAATCAGATAAAAATGATTTCCCTCTTTCGAACGGAGCAGGAACGGATCGCGCACCCCCCTCTCCCCGATTCTCGAAAACAGTACCGGCTCACCGCCGTTTAAATCTCTCCAGTGCAGCCCGTCGCGGCTGATTGCAAAATAGATCTGCTCCCCGTCGTGACGGCCATCCGTAAATGTTACAAATAAATATCCCGTATATTCCATTTCCAATCGACTCCCTTTCCCAATCTGCCAAAAACCGGCCCCGTATTTTCCGGGCATTTCATTGCCGGACTGATCCGGCCCCATTCACATTGTTACAACACAGTTACCTTTATCCTGACTTTTCTGTATTGGGCTGGAAGCTCTTCTTCCGGCAGAAGATGAAGCACCGGAAGCCCGTCCGCCGCAAACTGTATGCTTTTTGCCCTCGCATGACGGCAGGGGTCGCAGAGCGCCTCCGTTCCCGGTTCCACATACTCGCATCTCCCATAATTGCCATTGGCATCCTGCCCGTTGGAGCACTCCTTTGGCCTTGCGTGATATACCAGCACGACATTCCCGTTTTCATCCGTTGTAAACGAATTATGACCCGGCCCGCACTGTCCCGGGAGATCAGCGCTTGTCAGAAACGGATACCCGTATTTTTTCCACGTCCCGTCCGCAAGCAGATCCGCATTCTCATCCGCCTCCAGAAAACCGATACAATACGTATAGTCCACAGCTGAAGCGGAAAATGCAAGAAACAGTTTTCCGTTGTGTTTCAATATCATCGGTCCTTCGTTGACATAGACTTCCTCATTTGTCTCCCACTCATACTCCGGCGATGTCAGAAGTCTGGCCGGACTGATCAGTTTCCATGGCTCCGACTCTTTTACCTCGCCAAGATAAATATTGGACAAATGCCCCTCCTTTTGCGCCCATGCAAGATAATGGCGCCCTGCGCTGGTAAAATAAGTAACGTCAAGCGAAAAATCAGAAAAAGGAAACGCATCTCCCTCCATTCCCTTAAGACGGTAGAGATTTGATTCATCCGATGTACGCCAGCTGTCCGGGTTCATCAGATCGTCCCCGACGCATTTTAACATATGCGGCCGGATACCCCAGACATTATCCTTCTCCACGCTGGCGGTAAACAATATATAGTAACTGTCGCCGATTTTATGCAATTCCGGCGCCCAGACGTAGCGGTGCAGCCGATTTGACTCTTTCTGATTCCAAATGACTGCTTCTTCTGCCGTGGCCAGGCCCAAAAGAGAGTTTGCCCTGCGCAGAATAATCCTGTCATAGCCGACTCTGCGCTCTTTTTCCTCCATTCCGCATACCGGATAAGACGCCGTAAAATAATAATTTCCGTTTTCCCGCAATACATAGGGATCTGCTCTCTGTTCCGCTAAAATGTCGCCATATTCCGGAAACAATACTTCGCCCTCTGCCTCATACGTTCCCGGCTTATTCAGATCGACCCCGGACAAATCCCATATAATGCGAAATGACTTGCTGCTTTTGTCGCTGTAAATAACAGTCTGCCGTCTCTCCTCCAGTAGTTCTGCAGGATTTCCGCCTTTTTTTACTTTAACTTCTTCCGGTTCCACTACTTTAACTGCTTTCAACTCTTTTCTCAACTGTATAAATCCCTTTCTCTTCTATCCATGCTTTTGCGCGGTTGCGCAGAGAAGATGCCTCTTTCCCTGCACGGGTTTGTGCATAAAAACAGGAGGATACCCGGCATTCCCAGGCACCCTCCGGTTTTTTGCTGCGGTCAGTCTAAATGGAACAATGGCTTTAAGTCAATGGATACCGGGCTGTTATCCGGATTTGTCTCCATAATGTCCGCCATAAAATCCCACCATTTACGGTTAATGGCCGTATCAGCGCCTTTGCTCCAAAGCTCTTCATCCTCAATCTCAATATAACCGAACAGAGTTAATGTTTCTTTATCGAGGAAAATAGTATAATTTTTGCCGCCATGTTCATGTATCATATCAATCATTTCCGGCCATAATTCATTGTGACGCTTCTCATATTCCGCTTCCTGTCCCTCGTACAGTTTCATTTTAAATCCCTTGATCATAATTACAGTTCTCCTTTTCTATGCATCTACAATCTGTGTCTCAAATGCCTCAAGTGTAAATGTCTTTACGTCTTTTTCTGTTTTTACATTGGTTGTAAGCTTCTCGCCGCTGTTGTTAATTACAACCATCTTGCCGCTTACCGGATAGTAAGCACACTCCGCATCCGCGTTATCCGTCAGATAATTCTGGTCTAAATCCATTCCAAGTCCATAAAGCATCATATTCAGCAGCATACGCGTATTTGCATTGCTGATTTCAAAACCGGCAAGATAAATTCCTTTTCCTTTCCCAAATGCATTTACTGTAGCTGTCGGGATTCCGTTTTCATCGGAAAGCACAGTTGCCTTTCCGTCCGTTAAATACAAAAAGCTGCGCGACGGTACAGAAGCCTGATCCGGGAAAATACGGTTTCTGATTTCAAAATCGACATCATACTGCCATCTTCCATGACATACTTTTGCACCGGTGTCCTCGTCAATGCCAAGCACATCCGCCATGCGGAAATAGCTCTGATATCCGTCCACTGCAGACGGTTCTCCCGCACCGATAAATACGCCGCCCTCATAAACCCATTTGTGCAGCGCGCTCACCACGTCAGCGTCTCTCCATGCATCTCCGCCGCTCCATGCGCTGCCGGCACGTCCCGCGTTAATTACAATATTGAAATCCGCCAGAGCGCCCGCTTTCACATCGTCAAAACTGATAAACTTCACATCTACCGGAAGTCCGGAAAGCGCTTCGTTGATATGGATCAGGTCATGCATATAAGTCTCATGAAAATGACCCGACAATGTCCAGGAACGCAGTTTTCCCCAGCTATGCAATACGGCAACTTTACACGGCAGCGTATAAACGTCTCCGTCTGCATGCATGGATTTAATCTTACGGAACTCCTGTCCGACCAATTCGATATAATCGCAGAAGTCCGGATACGGCTCTACCAGATGCAGGTAGCCGCCCAGTCCGATTCGGTCAACCGGCTGGCGCAGCAGTGCACGACGAATGCTGTTCCAGTATTTCTTTGCTTCCAGTGTCGGATTTCCACCCTCCGTAAAAGTCGGCGCGCCACCAAGACCAACCGGAAACAGATACGGATGAAGCCTTAGCTCATGCGTCTCAACTTTCGCCCCGGCGCAGAGCCTTGCCTCGTAACCGGAAAAGACGCATTTGATCAGCCCGTCAAAACCGAATTCTTCAAAATGACTGCTGTACGGCTCTACCCCAACCCAGCTGTCATCATAAAATACATAGGCTTTTTTCCCGTACTGATGCACAAGTTCTACAAGCTTTTTCCCGAAATCCACAACAAATTTGTTGGTAAACTCCATATAATCAAGCTGTTTTTTCGTCGCCGGCATATGCGTCACATGCAGTTTGCCCTGGTTAATAAAATCCTCCGCAGTCAACGCATATCCGTATTCTTTCTCAAAATCGGCAAGCGCTTTCGGACTTACCGTAAAATCATAAGACCCCCAATCAGAGTAAAGGCTTCTGTTGTCCTCGCTGCTTCCCCAGATCCATACAAAATTATAAAACATGGATGTGAAACGAACTACCGTTGTATCCGGATGTTCCTTACACCAGTTCTCCATCCAGTCGTACATATATTCCTGCGCTTCCTTTGTCCGGGGATCAATCGGCATCAGATGCTCTTTCTGCCAGTTGTTTGTCACATGGTTATACATTGAGATTTCTTCCCAGATCCGGTATGCCAGAAAACTAACCGTATAGCTGTGGAACGGCGTTACTCCTTTCACCAGTACATTGCCGGTATTTTTGTCATAACTCCAGGCTGCATCTTCTACTTTCTGCTCCGTAGTTCTGTCGTATACTTCCCAGTATTTCATGGAATTCCCACTGTCATTCACAACAAACTGGTCCGCAAAAAAATCTTTCATTAAATTGATTTCTACCGCATCGCTCTCTGCCATCACAGGCTGCGTCATCAGAAAACTCTGCTGCAACTTATCCGGATTCTGCTTTGCCCACTCATTGTGGTCGCGGATAATACAAATAGTAGAATAAATGCCGTAGCCGGCTTTTACGATGTCGTCGGAGAGAACGGTACCGTCACTGTCGCGTATTACGTCAGCGCCCCATTTCTCCGCCATTTTCAATGTCAGGTCCTCATACCCTGACTCCCCCGGGAGCGTAAATCCTCCCTTACTATAATCTGACATTATATTTTCCTCCCTGTCTTATGTCTTTTTCTTTTTCTGCCGCAGCGCACTCCTGCAGCATCTTTGAGCAATCTGACCCGGACTCTCACAAAACGCTTTTTTGCAAAAAAGCCGGCTCGCTTTCTGTTATTCTCAGATATGCAATTTTTTGCAGATCTCTGCCGCAACGCCGCGTCTGATCGGGTCCGCCGGATGAAAATCTGTCGGAACGATCGCCGCCGTATCGACCGCATCACTCTTTCTGCTCTGATAACCGTTTAGCAGCACTTTTAAAAATTCTTCCCCGGTAATCTTTTTCTCGGGACAAAGCCGTTTGTCTTCCACCATCTCATCCGGGATCAGGCCGTTTTGGTAAGCGCATTCCACCGTACCGGCATACAGCTCATGTCCGATCACATCTTCAAACATATCGTTATAGACATTGGTCGGGAAAAAATGCATGGCAGTGATTACCATATCAAGCGCTTCCGCACGCGTCATCTCATCTTCCGGTCGTTCCAGATTTTCAAACAGATGTTCCGCATCCGGATTCTCCATATTGGCAAATTCTTCCGGTATTACAAGCATTGGCAGCTCTTTTGGCGGAATCCATTCCTGCGCTTTCACTGGCTCTGCAACATGCTGGCGGACCAGTTCCTCATAGACATAACCGGCAAAAAGATATGCGCCGTAGTCGTTACTGTGCGTATAATCGGATGGAAAAAACCAGGCTTTTGCCCGTTCCTTTCCACAAGATACGACAATTTCCATACTTTTTTTGTGCAAATCCAAAACGGGTACGTCAAATTCCTCCCCAATCCGAAAACATTCTTTTGCATAGGGTTCCAGCAAATCATTGTACGTGCCGTCGTTTCCTCTCCAGCTGTTGCGCGCTAACGGCGTTACCAGCATCGGAACAGCGCCTTTTTCTCTGATCTCCCTGATATAGCGGATTAAATTTTCCCGATAGCCGCCTTCTGCCATCAAATGCATTAATTTCTGATCATTGTGGGCAAACTGGAACAGACAGATATCCCCTTTCTGGATGCGCTCTGACAGAATATCGTAATGTCCCTCACTGCGGAAACTCTCTGTCGTAAGGCCCGAGTGAGAATGATTGGAAACTGCCATCTGCATTCCAAGATAAGCGGAGATCATCTGTCCCCAACCACAGTAACTTGCGTTTGGCAGATACGGATAATCTGCGAACTGATCCGTCACCGTGGAATCGCCTGCAATATAGAGCGTTTTCCCGCTCCAGGAAAGTACCTCTGCCTCTCTTAAATGTACCCCTCTTCCGATCACCGTAATGTCAAGCGTCAGATCTTCCATTGGGTCCGCATATGTACGGGGAATAATGGGACAGATGTTGACAGGAAATACGCCCGTGTAAGTTTCTCCTGCTTTCATTGCTTTGCGCAATGCCAGCCGCCTGCGCCCTAAAAAGAGCAGCACATTGTCACAATCCTGCTTTGCAGTAAGTGTAAGATGTACCTCATAATTCCCTTCTTTTTCCACATCCGTCACAAAAGTAAGCGGAATCTCACCGTCCCCGCTCCATTCCACAAAACAGCCGTCTTCGTCCTGCAAGATCTTTGTCATTTCCTGTCCTCGACACCAGTACACGGCATCATACCCGCTGTTTAGCTCCGGAATCTGAAGACGTTTTTCTTTTTTTCTGTTTTCTTCGGTCAGAAACCCATAACCGATGCTTTTCTCCGGTGTAACCTGATACAACTGCTGCGGAGAGACATAGGTCCCCTCCGCAGCAGTCTGTGTAAACTGATATTTCATCGATCCTCCATTTACGCTTGCAACTGTATTTTATAACGCACCGTCATTTCTGGTATTTGCAGAATCAAGCACTCCGGCAAAAAATGCGAGCGCCATACCCTGGCCCCAGCCCTGAATCCATTTTTTGGAAATGTTGCGATACCCGTCTCTGTCTTTCATAACTGCAGTTCCGCCTGATACGTTCATCACACGTCCGTCTTCACTGACATTTGCAAGGATTCCCCTGATCGCTTTATTAATATACTCCATATGTAAAGGATTTCCCTTTGTAATCATCGCAGCTGCAATTCCTGCGGATGCCGAAATCTCCTCATAGGAATCCGGGTCATCCAAAATCGTGCGCCATAAACCGTTTTCGGTCTGAAGCAGTTTCAATGCAGCCAGCTGCTCATTGATGGATCCGACAATCTCCAGATATTTCGGATACAGATAGCACTCCGGCAATATTATGCCAACCTGAGACATCGTATATGCGCCCCAGCAGTTTGCTCTGCCCCAGTAAAAACCGGACATATGATCTTTCGTAATATTATTGTAGCCATGATACCACAATCCGGAATCCTCATTCTGCAGATACTGGATATGCCAGTAATACTGATTTAACGCATCGTCAATAATCTCCTCATCCTTTAATTTCACGCCAACGCGAAGCAGGAAAAATGCTGCCATAAATAAAGTATCCGCCCATGCCTGCTCCGGGAAATCATTGTTCGCAGATACCGTATGCTGCAATACCGAATCACCGAAACGCAGCGCCTCTTTGCGCAGATAGTCCACTTTGCTCATTACAATGTCCCAATATTTCTGATCGTCCGTCGCCTCATAGATTGTAATCAGGCAGTGGCCCATTGCACAGGCATTAACTGTCCACACTTCCGGCAGACCCAGTTCTATATATTTATCAACCCTTTCTTTCATCAGGTTCAGATATTTTTCATTTTTTGTCACTTCATATGCTTTACTGATTCCGTAATAAGCCACGCCGCATGGCCAGTCCCATACCATATCCATACGCATGGTACGTGTCACAATCTTGTCAATCACTTCCTCAATCTGCTGTTTGTCAAATTCCAATCCTGCCATTTTTGTCCTCCATTCCGGCGTTTCTGATACGCCTCAATCAAAATATATACCAACTTTTATAAAACCCCATAAACACATCTCAACTCAGTATATCTTAGTGATATACCAATCGGCAATAAGAAAAAGTTCGTAAACGAGCTTTCAAACTTTTTCTCACACTAACCTACATGTCACAGCTTCGCTGTGACTCAAATCGAGATGAAAAATGCCTGATTTTTCGGCATTTTTCGGCGTGAAACTTAGTACATGTTGGCGAAATGCCCATTGGCATGAGCCTTAGATGTACTTTTCACGCTATAGAATGATAGAAAAAGGGCTGCTGCAAATTGCAGCAGCCCTTTCCTAGACTCTTATAGTGATTACACCACGAATGTTCAATTAGTTTGCGATATAATCGCCAGCTGCAAATGCAGCTGCTTTCTCGTCCATGATTGCCTGGAAACCGTCATCAAGGTATGTCTGGCAATGCTCAGCATACTTCGCATCAAACTCATCCGGTTTACATGTGATACAATCTACATAGAACTCTTTCCAGTCAGCCTTTAATGCTTCTGCATTATCATTGGTTGCTGCAATAACTTTTGTGAAGATCGGAGTAACAACACCGTTCTCAGCCTGAGCCATGTTGTAATCGTAAGAAGCTTTAATCAGATCCTCATGTCCTTCCGGAGCCAGCTGTGCAAGATTTACCTTGTAGTTTAAGTCCTCATCGCCAAGGTCTACAATCTCCTGTACCAGGCACCAGTAGTCTTTGTTGTTATTCTGAGATCTCTTAGCTTCGCCATCGTAATCAGCTTTTGCTGTCGGAACACCGTCAACAAGTTCATAAGCTTCGCCTTCCGGACCGTTCTGGAAGAATGTCAGATTCTCCGGCTGGATCATCCAGTCTAAGAACATCCATACAGCAGCTCTCTCTTCATCAGAAGTTGTAGAGTTGATACCCATGATCATACCATAAGGCGGATACTCATAGTAGTAAGCTTTTCCGGACGGGCTGCCTGCGCCTGTATCCATAACAGAAACTTTTGCATTAGCATCGTTAGCAAGTAAGGATGTGATAACATCGGTAGAACTGTTAATATAGAAGCTGTAAGTTCCTACTTCGCCTGCTACGAACGCAGCTTTCCATTTTGCATCTTCATCTTTCAGATAGAAATTCTGATCAAGAATGCCTTCATTGTACTGTGCATTCATTCTTCTCAGATAATCTTCTGTCGGTTTCCATGTAAACGGAGCAACCTGTAAGTCAAGGTATTTTGCATAATCTTCTGTCGAAACGCTGTCATCCATATACGGATAGAAATAGGTGAAACTGGTCTGTACCAGGTTCGCGCCAAGTGTACCAAGGCCTGCTTCTTTCCATTTTCTTGCAACTTCCTCTAACTCATCCAGATTGGTCGGCATAGATGCGCCTACCTGATCAAGCCAATCCTGACGGATTAATGTTACCCAGTTGTAATAGATTGCATTACGCTCTGCAAAGAAGAACATATTCTGTCCGTCTAAGGAACCGTAAGTAGAGATTGTGTCAGCAAGTTTGGAGTAATATGTCGGTGCATAGTAAGCGATCTCATCAAGATCAAGCGCCTGAAGAGCACCCTCGCCATAGTAGTTAACTGCCTGCGGCATATCATAGTGCATGATAATGTCAGGAGCTGTGCCTGCAGCAATCATCTGCATGTAATCGGCAACTTCTGTGGTACGTCCGATTGCAACATACTCAACTGTTACATTATACTTATCGCCGAATTCTTTCTGAACCCACTGTGTATAATAGTTGTCTGTTACATTCCATCCCTCGAATGCACGGTCATAAACCGGAATCTGGATTGTAACGTTCTCCGGGAAACCTGCAGAATAATCTGTGTAGTCTCCTGCCGGCGCATCAGCGGCATCATCTGCTGCAGATGTATCCTCTACATCATCATTTGCTGCATCTGCATCCGCATCATTGTTGTCTGCCTGATTGTCATTGTTTGCTTCGGCATTGTTGTCATTGTTTGCATTGGCATCTGTCTCTGCGTCACCGCCGCCACAGCCAGCTAACATTGTTGCTGCCATTGCTGCTGAGAGCAGAACTGCCATGCCCCTTTTCAGGTGATTCTTTCTCATATAATACCCTCCCTTATTTGGTATATATTTGATCCGGCAACAGGCCTATCCCATTGCTCGTGATCATTCTACTAAAATTTTATGCATCTGTCAATAAGGAAAATTTTCCTATATTCGGCATTTTGGCCAAAATTTATAGAATAATACATCAATTTTATATATCTTTTATAAATTTCAGAAAAAAATATTGTTTTACCCCTTTACGGCTCCTACCATGGTTCCCTGTACAAAGTACTTCTGGATAAACGGATAAATACAGATAATCGGCAGCGTTGCAAACATAACGCAGGCTGATTTCAATACTTCCGGGTTTGTCAGAACACCTACGTTTCCGCCCTCTGCCTGGAATGACTCCTGTGCTGCCACAACCAGATAGTAAAGCTTTAACTGCAGCGGCCTTAAATCGACACGCTGTTTGATATAGTAAAGCGCATCCTGATAAGCATTCCAGCGTCCAACCGCATAAAACAGTGCGATGGAAGCGAGAATCGGTTTGGACAGCGGTAAAACGATGGAAGCAAGAATCCTGAAATGACCTGCCCCGTCGATAACGCCTGATTCAATCAGACTGTCCGGAATGTTCGATGAAAAGTTATTTTTCATAATCATCAGGTTGTATGGCGCAAAACATAACGGAAGAATCATACACCACCATGTATCAAGCATATGGAGGTTATTCATCAGCAGGTAATCCGGGATGGTACCTGCCACAAAATACATTGTCATCATGATTAAGAATGACATTACCGTTCTTCCCTTTAACTCCTTACGGCTTAATGCATATGCCGCGCATACGGTAAGGAACATACCGATCACGGTAAATGTAACCGTCACTACAATCGTTACCCACATGGATCTCATAATTGACTTGTCAGCAAACACTTTCTGATAAGCGTTTAAACTGAACCCTTTCGGAAATACCACAACCTTATTTGCGATAACGGCTGCTTCCTCACTGATTGATTTGGAAAATACATGTATAAACGGAAACAGACAGATCAAACTGATCAATGCCATCAATGTATAGAAGATAATATCAAACACCAGATCTTTTTTTCTGGCTGCCGTCCATACTTTTTTCTTTTTTACTACGCTCGTATTACTCATTCTTCACAGCACCCCCTTAAATTAATCCGTCTTCACCGAGACGTTTTGCGATATAGTCAGATGCCACTACCAGAATCAGACCGATCACTGACTGGAACAGTCCAAGGGCGGTAGACTCGCTGAGTTTTCCACTCTCAATACCCCATCGGAACACGAGCACCGGAATCGTCGTTGTGTACTTGGTTGCTTTTGCATTCATCAATGCGTAGATTCGCTCGAACGAACCCTGCATTACTTTACCTAAGTTCATGATCAGCAGCGTAACGATCGTGCCGCGGATACATGGAAGCGTAACATGAAGACACTGTTTCCAGCGGCCCGCGCCGTCTACCCTTGCCGCCTCGTAAAGTTCGGGGCTTACACTGGTAATCGCCGCAAGATAGAGGATTGTGCCCCACCCCATGGTCTGCCAGACACCGATTAATATGTACGTAAACAGCCACCAGCCGTCACTCTGCAGAAACGGGACTTCACCCCCGCCTACTTTCTGAATCAGTACATTGACAACACCGTTTCCAACCTGGAAAAGCTGATACGCCAATGCGCCGATGATAACCCACGAAAGAAAGTGCGGTAAATATAACAGTGTCTGCGACACACGCTTAAACCATTTGCAGCGAATCTCGTTTAAGATCAGCGCAAGTATAATCGGCATCGGGAAACTGAATATTAAATCCAGCACGTTCAACAGCAGCGTATTCCAAACTGCCGGCCCGAAACGCCTGTCGGAAAATACTTTCTGGAAAATTTCAAATCCTACCCAAGGACTCCCGGCATATCCTTTCGCTACCTTGTAGTCCTTGAACGCGATTGTCAATCCCGCATATGCACCAAACTTGAAGATAATGGTGAACAGCAACGGCAGAACCAACAAAGCGTACAACTGCCAGTTCTTCTTCATGTAGAGTCTTCTGCTCTCCCTGCGTCGTTCCGGCGTGTTCATGGCTGCATTCCCTGCAGCAGGTTTTTTTTGTTTCATGTCCTCACTCCTTCTTCGTTCCCTTAAGTCTAGCGTAATTGTACAATTTATACAATTAAACTGCTAACTATATTTATACCAAAAATTTGTGATTTTGTCTATTTGTTTTTCATAAGTCGTGCTGTTTTAGTTAATTTTCACATTATCTTCTCTTAAGTTTTAGTTAATTTTCACAATAGTTTTTTTCGAATTTCTTAATATTTATCATTTTCCCTCTCTTTTGCAGAAATAACAATTTGACCAATCATCTTTGCGGCAGGCGAAGTTTTTTCATACAATCTGTATAAGAAATCACATTTTTCCCGTCATTTTGACGAAACGCCTATTGTGCTGCCGTCTGAATCTGCTGCTTTAATTTCACGACATGCGCTGCTGCATCGTTGATGCGCTCCTCGGAGAGCGTGCCGTTTGCCAGGGCGTCCAGAACACCCTGATACGCCGCTTTAAAATCCTGCGGCATCAGCACCATATCGGCTCCCGCGCCAATTGCAGCTACCGCGGCCTGTTCCGATGAATAGGATGCCGTCACAGCCCCCATATTGAGCGCATCCGTAATGATAATTCCCTGATATCCCATCCTGCCGCGCAGCAGATCTGTCATCACTTTTGCTGACAGAGAGGCCGGCGTATTATCTCCGGTTACGTTTGGCAGGGACATATGAGAAACCATAATGATCTGCACTCCCGCATCAATCGCATGCTGAAACGGCACAAGCTCTTCCGCCAGAAGTTCGTCCACCGTTTTTTCCAGCGTTACAGCCCCCTCATGAGAATCTCCCGCTGTACCGCCCTGCCCCGGGAAATGTTTTACTGCGCCGAAAATCCCCTGTTCCGAAAGCCCCACCAGCTCCGATGTGACCATACCTGCCACAACCTGGCTGTCAGAACCGAACGAGCGATTTCCGATCACCGTATTCTCCGGATTTGTCAGCACGTCCGCAACCGGTGCGAAATTCACATTAAATCCGAATCCTTTCAGATAAGCGCCGATTGTCGTCCCGACTTCATGCGCTTTCTGTGCATCCCCTGTTGCGCCAATCGCACTCATATCTCCTACGTTTTGAATCTGAAACTCCGGATTTCCGGCGATACGCGCCACACTGCCGCCCTCTTCGTCCACGCCCAAAAGAAGCGGCAGGCCCGTTCTCTCTTTTGCTATGTCCATCATTTTGCCAAGCATGGTTTTTGTCTGATCGGTATTCTGCAGATTACCGGACATATAGATAATCCCGCCGACCGGATATTCCTGATAGATATTTTTTGTCGTATACCCGGCTACGTTTGCATTCGTATACCCGGTCAGAGAATCCGGCGTAATAAAAAACAGCTGCGCCACCTTTTCTTCCGTCGTCATACCGGATACCGTCGAAAGCGCCTGCTGGTACAGCGGGTCCTCCGCAACCGGCGGCGCGGCCTGGCCGGTATCCGCCGGCGGCTCCTGTGCGCCCGTATCACTCATCTCCGTACTCTCCGTATCGGCGTCTGCCAGAACGCCGCCGTTTTCTTCCCCGTCATCTTTTATCAGAAACTGGCGCAAACCAAAAACGGCTCCCGCGACTGCAACAAAAAATGCCAGAATCATCACGACAAATACAAGCCTTGCCGTCTTTGTCTCGTTTTGTCTCTTTTGTCTTCTCTCTTCCTGATTCATCTATAGCCCCCTTGCATCAGCTGTTTAGAAGCGCCTGCTTTAACTGGTTCAATTTCTCTGCCGCATCGGATACGGAACTGCCTTTCACACCAAAATAATATTTAATCTTTGGTTCCGTGCCGGAAGGACGGATGCAGCACCATGCATTTTCACTTAATTCATAATACAGGACATTGGAAACGGGCAGCCCCGTGCGCTCTGTCTCTCCTGTAACAAGATCGGTTCTCTGATCTGCTTTATAGTCGCGCACTGCAAGGACTTTAAATCCTCCCAGCATACCCGGGGGATTTTTTCTGGCATCCTGCATCATTTTTTCAATCTGCTTCGCTCCGTCGATCCCCTTTAAGGTCCTCGTCTCCAGCCCCTCCTGATAATAGCCGTATTTCTCATACATTTGAAGCATCGCATCCCAGAGCGTCATATTTTTCCTTTTATACCATGCCGCCGCCTCGCAAAGCATCATAACGGCGACGCACGCGTCCTTATCCCTCGCATAGGTTCCTGCAAGACATCCGTAACTTTCCTCCAGACCAAATACATACTGATACGATTGATTTTCTTCAAATAGTTTTATCTGTTCTCCAATGTATTTAAATCCGGTCAGAACTTCAATCAGCGCAACGTCATACGCCTTTGCAACCGCTTTTGCCATGTCCGTCGTCACGATTGTCTCCACCAGCGCCGGATTCTCTGGCATGGTACCGTTTTTTGTGCGCTCCGACAGAATATACTCCGCAATTAACATACCCGACATATTTCCGGTAAAGCTGATATATTCCCCGCTCTTAGTATCTTTGCAGTATACGCCAAGGCGATCAGCATCCGGGTCTGTCGCGAGCACAATATCGGCGTCCACTTCTTTTGCCAGATTCAGCGCAAGCGAAAACGCCTGCAAAGATTCCGGATTGGGATATGGAACCGTCGGGAAATTACCGTCCGGCAGTTCCTGCTCTTTTACCACATGTACCTGCGTAAATCCAAGCTCCCTTAAAACACGTCTCACCGGGAGATTGCCTGTCCCGTGCAGCGGCGTATAGACAATTCTGATGTCGTCCGCCGTCTCCTTTATCATTTCCGGATGAACCGACTGTTTTTTTAACGCTTCCATATAACGATCGTCCATCGTCTCCGAAAACATACAGTACAGCCCTTTCTCTGCGGCTTCCTCTTCATCCATTGTTTTTACTTCGGCAAAAGACGAAATCCGTTCTACCTCCGCCATGATATTTTTATCGTGCGGAGGAGTAATCTGCGCGCCGTCCTCCCAGTATACCTTATAACCGTTGTATTCCCGCGGATTATGACTTGCCGTAATCACAATCCCCGCGATGCATCCTGCCTCGCGCACCGCAAATGAAAGCTCCGGCGTCGGCCTGATCCCGTCGAACAGATATGTCTTTATGCCGTTTGCATTCAGGCAAAGCGCTGCCTCCTTTGCAAAATCTTCTGACTTATTTCTGGAATCCCGCGCAATTGCGACGCCCTTTTCCTGCCCGTTCTGCGAAAGAATATAATTTGCCAGTCCCTGTGTCGCCCTGCGAACCGTATAAATATTCATCCGGTTCGTTCCTGCGCCGATTACGCCGCGCAGGCCGCCTGTACCGAATGCAAGATACCGATAAAAACGATCTTCTATTTCTTTTTTATCCTCTTTTATCGCTTTTAACTCATCCCGTGTCGCCCTGTCAAAGTAAGCGTCACTGCACCACTCTCTGTAAAGCTCCATCCAATCCATATTATGCCTCGTTTTCTTTCCAATTTTTTTCCATTATGCATTATAGCACAGGCGGTGTTTTTTGACCAGAAAAAAATAGAAAGACCGATGCGCTGCCATCAGTCTTTCTCCGATACGGTTCCGTCCTCCGCTATGACGGCCGTCTGCGATATCTCATTCAGACGCCGTATTGTACGCGCCGCATCCCCGGCCTGCGCAAGCTGCGTGATTCCGCCGGATGAAAATGCGGGAATCAGCTGAAAATGCGGGTTCCCCTGCCCGTCTACCGTAATCTTAAGATATGCGGTGCTCTCGACCGCATACCCGAAAATAAAGTTTCCGAGACTGTAAAACACAGGCTTTCCCTGTATATATTCCACGCTCTGCAGACAGTGGCTGTGCGCGCCCACAATCGCGTCGGCGCCCGCTTCGATGCAGCGCGCCGCAATCGCAGTCTGATAATCCTGCGGAATCTCCTCTCTCTCAACGCCCCAATGCGGAAAAACAATCAGGTAATCACACTGATTTTTCGCTTCCTGTACCAGTTCCAATAAACGCGTGTCGTCATAGCAGGCAAAAAGCCCCGGCGTCCGCACTTCCACTTTCCACTCCACAACCGGCACGACTCTCGTAGCAGCCAGGAAACCAAAGCGCCTCCCGTTTACCTCCATAATCTGAATCTGCTCGGCCCGCTCTTTCGTCGAACCGGCCCCCGCATACCGGATACCCGCCTCATCCAGTGTCTCAAAAGTATCCAGCAGCGCATCCGTCCCGTAATCAAGAGCATGGTTGTTTGCCAGAGAAGCGATATCTACGCCCAGTTCTCCCAGCGCCTTTACATAGGAAGGAGGACAGCGGAATGTAAACTGCTTATCTTCCATCGGCGTTCCGCGTTCACTGAACGGAAACTCATGGTTTATCATCAGAATATCCGCCGCATTCAACTGATCCCTCAGCTCCTCTGACACGACGCCGTCGATTCCCGCCGCATCATAACCGGCGCGAAACGCCCTGTCAAACAAAACGTCGCCGGTCAGGATAATTTCTGTCGAAACTGCCCTGGTGTCCGGCTGCTGTTCCCGATTCGCATTTTCCTCCTCCGGCAGCGCACCCGGCTTCTCCTCCTGTGTCTGTTCCGTACCCAAACGATCTGCACCTGGACGCGAATCTGCAGCAGCGGATACCGTTTCCCGCGAATCATCCTGCTCTCCGGAAACAGGGCCGCCGCCCTGTAATTCTTTTTTGTCATTTTCTTTCACAGACCCCGCGTCTGCCTTTTCCCCTGCAGAATCAGCCGCAGAATTTTCTGCGGCTGTCGTCTGCACCTCTTTTTGAACAGTATCCTGCCCCGCACCGTATCTTATGACAACCGCTGACAGGACGCCTGTAAGTGTAAGCACTGCAAGAATCTCTATGACTGTTCGAATTGCTTTCCACATGAATTTTTTCCCTTTCATCCACAGGGGCAAAAGAAACTGTTTTTAAAACGAATCATGCAGGGATACTTCCACATTTCCCATGCCGCACTGCAGCTTCATTATTTTTGTCGCGCCTTCATTACGTATCGTTTTGCTGCCGCCAATTCCACCGTAAGATGACCCATTTACCTCAAGGCTGCCCATGCCGCAGGATAAATCGTAATCATAATCGTTTTCGTCCCCCCGCAGCTCCAGATCAATTTCTCCCATGCCGCAGTGCGCCGTGACATCGCCGCTCACAGCGCCGCCCAGGTTTAATACGCCAAGCCCGCATTCCAATCTCAGCTCGCCAAAGGCTCCGTCAGAAATATCAACATCTCCCACGCCCAGCGTAAGATCCATTTTGTCTGTGACGTTCAGATATTCCGCGTCCATATCGCCCGCGCCCACATCCATCTTTAATGCACTGCAGCTGAAATTCGATGCGTTGATTTCAAGGGAAGAAGCTCCGATATCAAAATCCATCGTATCAAATGTCATTCCTTCCGGAATCCCGATTGTAATAACCGCGCCCCCCTGAATGGCGGAATGATGTTTCAGTACATATCTGACCGTAAGCGTACCGTCTTCCAAACTACATGAATATTTACTTTTCACCCCGTTTTCCAGTTGTACAGTTATTTTATCACTTTCATTCAAATCTGCAAACAATATTTCCGCCTGGCCAACCTCAAGCACCAGATTCTCTACTTCGCCGCTGTCAAAAGAGCTTCCCTGTTCACCGCGTTCCAGGTCATCGTCAGAGGAGCTGTAATAAAAGCCGTTCTCTCCGACATGCCAGTTCCAAAGATGAAAGCTGCCGTCAATGGCCATCTGGCGCAGCGTATGGAACCCCGCGCCCATAATGGACGCAATGAGAATCAAAAGTATTCCGATCCCTGCAAACAGGCCTGACAGGACTAAGCTTATTTTTGTAAATTTTTTCATAATATCTTCTTCCCCTTTCTTTTTGACCATATCTGGTTCCACCATCCACGGATTCCCTGATATGCCCATGGCAGAAAACCTCCAAGCGCCCAGACTGTTGCAATTACCGCAAGCATTCCAAGTGAAAGCAAAAGCATTCCAACGCCGATCACACCGATTCCTCCCGCAATATACCCGCTAAAGATTGCGCTAAAACCTGCCGCAATCACTGCCACGCCTGCAATCAGCAGGGAGCCCATGACTGCTATGGCCGCCACGATAATTCCAAAGACTGCCCCGACAATCCCAACAACAACACCGAAGACACCGCCGAGCAGTCCCAGCCAGATCGGGGAGAGCAAAATAGCTGCTACGGCTACTACAATGATGCCGATCTGCCTGTTCTGTCCGCTGTTCGTACCGCTGTTTCCGGCATAGGATCCATAACCGTAGCTGTTTTCTGTCCCGTTTGCATTCTGGCCTCCGCTTTTGCCCGCATAACTCCCATTTCCGTAGCTGCCGCTTCCATATCCTCCGTTTCCGTAGCTGCCGCTTCCATATCCTCTGTTTCCGTAGCTGCCGCTTCCATATCCTCCGTTTCCGCAGCTGCCGCTTCCGTAACCAGTATTGCCTGCATATCCGTTTTCGCCGGAATTACTCTCACTTCCTCCATCACTTCCGTAATGTCCCTGCGCGCCTTTGCCGGAATTTTTGCTGCCATCCGCGCTGCGTCCCGCGGATTCGCTTTCTGCGTCCTTACCGTCATAAACTACAACCATTCCAAGATCCTTTAATATACTCTGCGCCACTTTCTGTGGCGACTCCAGTTCTTCCAGTATAGACGCTTCGTTTTCTGCTCCCGCATCCTCAAAATAACTTCGATAAAACGCCATCGCCTCTTTTCGTTCTTCCTCCGAGATACCAGAGAGAAGCTGCTCTAATTGCTTTAAAAATTCTTCTTTCCTCATTATATCCTCCATCCACTCATACCTCCTCAGAAAATAATCTTGATATTTTCGAAGAATAATCTTCCCAGTTCTTCCGGTATTCTTTCAATTTCACCTGGCCGGTATCCGTGATCCGGTAATACCGTCGGTTCCTGCCGCCGCATTCCATATCGTATACCACAAGGCAGTCTTCTTTCTGCAGACGCCTGAGAACCGGATATAATGTAGATTCTGACACTTCAATCGCCCGCCGCACATCCTGCGTGATCTTATAACCGTATGTGCCTTCATCCTCTTTGGATACGACAGCAAGAACGATAGCATCCAGCAGAGCAGCACCCGTATTAAATACCATAGACCCCACTCCTTTCTTTATTCATGTTTTTATTATAATATTATTGATCTTTTAATACTATACATTATATAATATTGTCCTGTCAACATTATTATATCTTTCTTAATAAAAATTTAAAGAATGTATGCAAGCCGCACCCTGTTGACGCCTGAATCCTGTCAGATAACAAAGTGGGCAAGCCCGCATTAACAAAAAACTGCATTCTGAGAATACGGAAAATAAATCCGGCTCCTCAAAATGCAGATAATCTCTGAAAACCTGTTTTTTATTTTTGTTCCTCTTTCACTGCCGTAAAGATCTCCCGCGCCGTTTTGTCCAGATCAAGCAGCGCATCTTTTCCGCTGTTTATCTCCTCCTCTGTTTTTTTAATACTGCCTGACAAATCTCCGTTTAATTTCACTACATCCTGCGCCAGCTGGATCAGTGCATCCGACCGTCCAATTACGGATTCCTGCACAATGCCGTGCAGGTCGAGCTGGCCGTTTCTGTAATCCCCCATACCTGTCATCATTGCCGTTGCCGTCTTTGTCAATGACGCCGTCTGTTCCTTTATCATGGACTCCAGCAAATCAATTTTCTCCATAAGTTCGACTGTCTGCTGCTGATAGGAGCCCAGCATTTCGTCCATCTCCCTGACTGCATTTTCATACTGTTCGGCAAGCGAACGGACATCTTCTGTGGCAACCACAAACCGGCTCCCGTTCTCGCCCATTCTGCCCGCTTCCAGCGCCGCATTCAGGCAGATTACGCTCATATCTTTGGAAAAATCGAGCATTCTGTCCGATGTCGTTTTCATTGCGATAAAATTTTCCTGCATCCGTCCGGTCAATGCAGCCAAATCTCCTGCAGCAGGCCCCAGTTTGCGCTCTTTTTCCAGATGCTCCATCGTTTTCTCACTCTGTTCTTTCATTTTTCCAAGAAAAACAGAATGGTTTGCATCAAACGATTCAATTGTATTGTTCATGCGGATCAGCTCTCCATGAATATCCGCCGCCGTCTCCGCGCCATTTTTCGTCAGTTCCGTAATCTGGCCTGACGACTCTTTCATCTGACCTGCATAGTCTGCAATTTTCTTCTGACAGTCCATCGCACGCGCGAGCTGTTTGCCGTAATCTTCTTTTTTCCCATGAACAATTTTTATCGCTGCGCCCCGTTTTTCACACATTCGGCGCTCCTTCTCCAGTTCCTCTTCTAAAATCCGTTCTTTTTTTCCGTTAAACATGATATCTGACCACACCTTTCCCTATCCTTTGCTGTTTTCAGGAGAGATCCGCTATCGGTAACTGCGGATGACAAGCTCTACTGTTTCTGTTCCCCGATACCGGTTAATCTGCGGATCGTAAACGACAGAGAGCCGTATTCTGTTTTCCTGGCCCGAAAAAGCCTTATCCAGCTCATCGCTTCCATATTTTTCTTTATAATAACTGATCCACGCCGCAACGTCGCCAAAATAAACAGCACAGACACTCTCGTTTCTGCCTGTCTTTAAAACCAGCTTCAACACGTTTTTGTTTTTTCCGACGACAGCTGCCTGTCTGATTCCAAGATCCCTGTCCGCGAACAGAGGCTTTGGATTCCCTTTCCCATACGGCTCCAGACGCGTAAGTTCCTGTACCAGCGCCACGTCGGGATACCCCGCCGGCATCGGGATATCTATTTTTATCTTAGGGATAAAATCCGCTTCTGTCAACTCACAGCATATATTTATTTTTTCCCGAAATGCGTCAACCGATTCTTCGGGCATGGATAATCCGGCAGCCATCGGATGGCCGCCAAATTTTGTAAACAATTCGCTGCATTTGCACAATTCGTCATACATGGAATACCCCTCAATGGATCTGCCGGAGCCTTTTACCCCGTCTTCTGCCCTCGTGAGGACAAATGTCGGCCTGTTGTATGCTTCTCTGATTCTTCCTGCAATAATCCCGGCAAGACTTTCATGTACCTCCGGCAGGAAAATCACATAAACCTTTTCGCCTGCGTTTCCCGCTTCCACCACGGCGCGGGCCAGCAAAACTCCTTCTGCCGTCATATCTTTGCGCATGGCATTTAATTTTGTAAGTTCCTCCGCCATAGCAGAAGCGGCCGGGGCGTCCTCTTCCAGAAACAGATTCAGCGCCAGCTTCGCCGTGTCAAGGCGCCCGCTCGCGTTGATACAGGGACCTAATACATAACCGAAATGGTAAGCCGATATCTGTGCCGGATCCAGATGATTTTTGCAGATCAGAGCCCGCATTCCCACATTCGAAGTGCAATGAATCCGCTTTAGCCCCTCCCTGACAAGAATCCTGTTCTCGTCTGTTAAATCCATCACGTCGCCGACTGTCGCAAAGGCCACATTTTCCAGAAAAACATCGGCCTCCTCTGATGCGATCCCGCATTTTTCATACAGGATCAAAAGAACTTTCCATGCGACAGCCGCCCCGCACAGACCGGAAAAAGGATACTTGCAGTCCGGCTGCTTTGGATTTACAATGGCTTCCGCCTCACTTTTCTGATAAATGCGAGTCCCGTTTTCTTCCTGATACGGGATCTCATGATGGTCGGTTACAAGCACCGACATTCCCAGTTCTCTGGCAAGCGCAATCTCCTTTATCGCCGAGATTCCGTTATCGCAGGTAACAATTACCTCAATCCCGTCCCCGGCCGCCCGGCGAATCAGTTCTTCATTCAGTCCATAACCATCCGTAATACGGTCAGGTATATTAAAATCCACAGTTCCGCCCACGCGGCGAATCCCCTGGTACAAAATATAGGTCGACATGATCCCGTCAATATCATAGTCGCCGATAATACGTATTTTTTTCCCGCAGTCAACTGCATTTGAAAGTTTTTCGCAGAACAGATCCGCGTCTTTCAGCAGGTGAGGGTCATACAGGCATTCCATGCCGCCGTTTAAATATCTGTCTATCGATTCATCCCCGACCACTTCTCTGTTTCGTATCAGCCTGGCCAGCACAGGGCTGATACGAAACCGTTCCCCGATTCCGTAAAAATCGGCTCCTTTGTTTATAACGAACCAGTTTTCCATATTTCCCTACCGAAAAGCAGATACTGTTTCCGAAATCTCCTGAAACATCGCAATGTCATCCTGTGTCACTTTCATATTTGATGTAACCGCTTCCCCGTCCGGCCCCGTCACAGTAATTTCAATCACACTTCCCTCGGCAATCCCGTTTTTTATCAGATGTTCGATAAATGCCGAAAACTTAGGGTGCATGGACATAAATTTATTTTTGATGCCAACCAGTTTTAATATGCCGGATGGATTCAACATAACTGTCTCCTGCCTTTCTTTCTATTTTATCAGGGCGTCTACAATTTTATTAAAGTTCATAAAATGAGATGCCTTGACCAGTATCGTATCGCCTTCCTGCTTATATTCCAAAAGTTTTTCAATCAGCGTCTCCCGGCTGCTCTCATAAATAATTTCAGCGCCGCTGCCTGCC